>JAQBPH010000645.1:0-6508 GCA_028287625.1 Chloroflexota bacterium
CCCGGCTGGCCGGGTGGCGAGCTGCGCTGGGGCGGCCCGGTGGTCGCCAACACCGCGCGCCGCCTCGCCTGCGACGCGGTGCGCACCGACGTCACCGTGGGACCCGAGGGGGAGCTGGTGGCGGTGAGCCCCCCGGTGCCCACCGTGCAACCGTGGCTGCGCCGGCAGCTGCTGGCCCGGGACCGGGGCTGCCGGTTCCCCGGCTGCGACCGTCCCCCCGAGTGGACGGAGGCGCACCACATCGTGCCACGCTCGGCGCGCGGCCCCAACGACCTGCCCAACCTCGCGATGGTCTGCAGGCTGCACCATCGACTCGTCCACGAGGGGCGCTGGCGGATGCGCCGCGGTCCGGATGGGGAGCTGGAGGTGGAGCCGCCGTAGGTCAGCCGCGCAGCGCTGCCCGCACCTCGGCGACGACGCCGGCGACGTCGGTGACCGTTCGCGTCTCCCCGGCGGCGGCGAACACGAACTCGATCCGCGCCACCTCCCGGCCCGTCGTCTCGGCGACCAGGAGGGCGTAGACCCCGCCCTGGAGCCGGTACTGCTCCATGCGGGCGTCGAGCGCGGCGCCGCGCACCGCGTCGGTCTTGTGGTCGACCACCACCAGCCGGCCGTCGGCGAGCTCGTAGAGCAGGTCGACGAACCCCTCGAGGATCACGCCCTCGACCGCCGCGCCGAGTGGCACCTCCCGCCAGTGGCGCCCCTCGGCGGCCCGGCGCACCGCCTCGCTCCGGCACGCCGCGCGGGCCAGGGCGGCCACCTCCGGGGCGCTGCCGGCCACGCCCTCGGCGGCGGCGTGCGCCCGGGCGAGGACGTCGATCCCGGCGCCGGTGGAAAGATCGACGACCTGCAGCACCGCGTGCACCGCCCGCCCCACCGACGTGGCGGCACGGCCACGGCGAGAGCTGGCCACGTCCGAGCCGAGCTCGGGCGGCACCCCCGCCTCCGCGTCCGCATGGGCCATGCCGGTGGCGGTCCGGGCGCGAAGCTCTCCCAGGCTCGCGAGCAGCGCATCCCGCCGCCGCTGCCACGCCTCCTCCTCGTCGCGGTGCTCGTCGGGGTCGATGCCGTCGGCCCAGCCGAGGTCGAGCTGCTCGCCGGGCTCCGCCGGCAGGGCCTCCACCTCGAGCTCCTGCACCCCCTCGCGGCCGCGCAGCAGGGTGTCGAGGCGGGCGGCGTCGGTGTCCTCACCCCGCCGGGCGCGGAACAGCCCGACCACGAGGTGGTCGCGCGCACGGGTGAGCGCGACGTAGAGCAGGCGGACCCGCTCGGCCGCCTCCATGTCCCGCTCGCGAGCGTCGAGCTGCTCCCATCCTGGGGTCGCGAAGTCCTCCCCCAGGCGCAGCTCGACCGCGCCGGTGACGCGGTCGGCGACGATCACCGGGCGCCGGGTCGAGGGCCTGCGACCCAGCCCGGTGACCACGGTGACCGGGAACTCGAGCCCCTTCGCCGCGTGGATGGTCATCACCCGGACGCAGGGCTCCTCGTCCCCCGCGTCGCCCGCCACCGAGTCGTAGGCGGGGTCGCGCGCCAGCCGCTCCAGGTACTCGACCGCGTCGTGCAGCGAGGGGCGGCCGCTGCGCGCCAGCGCCCGCGCCTGCTCGGCGACGAAGCGGTGGCGCCGGCGGGTCTCCCGAGGCCGCCAGTCGTCGTACGCCGCCGCCCGCAGCAGCCGGCTGGAGAGCACCTCGTCGATGAGCCGGGGCACCGACATGCGATGCCGCTCCGCATGCAGCCGGCGCAGCTCGGCGAGCGCCGCCGCCACCCGCGGCTCGCCGGCGTCGCCGGGTCGTGGATACGACCACCGGCCCCCCTCCGACCGCCACCGCACCAGCTCGACGTCGCTGCAGCCGAAGGCCGGGCTGCGCAGCGCCGCCACCAGTGCCACCTCGTCGGTCGGGTCGTCGACGGTGCGCAGGATGTTGAGCAGGTCGCGCACCTCCTGGGTGGCGACGATCAGCGAGCCGCTCTCCAGCCGGTAGCGGATGTGGGCCGCCTCGAGGGAACGCTCGAGGTTCCGAAGGTTGGTGCGGCTGGGCATGAGGATGCACACGTCGCCGGGGGCGCAGCGGCGCGGGCCGCGGGCGGTGCCCTCGCCGACCGTCCAGCCCTCGTCCAGGACGCACCGCACCAGCGCCGCCGTGGTCTCCGCCTCGGTGCGCCACATCACCGGAGCGCTGGTCTCCATGGCACCGCCGACGACGTGCACGCTGCCCTCCACCTCGGGTGCGTGGGCGACCAGGTCGACGTACTCGGCCTGCACGCCGGGCACCGCCGCGTCGCCGGCCATCAGCCCGCCCTCGCCGCCGAAGACGGCGTTGACCGCGTCGATGATGCGGCGGCCGGAGCGGAAGTTCACCGCCAGCCGCACCCGCGCCTGGGGGTCGGCGCCGACCAGAGCGCGCTCGACCGCGGCGTAGAGCGCGATGTCGGCGCGGCGGAAGCGGTAGATCGACTGCTTGGGGTCGCCGACCACGCACAGCCGTCCCGACGCCGGGCGCAGCTCGGGCCAGGGCACCTCCGTCCCTTCCACCGCGGCGCACAGCCGCAGCGCCAGCTCCGCCTGGAGCGGGTCGGTGTCCTGGAACTCGTCGACGGCGACCAGGTCCCAGCGCGCCTGCAGCGCGGCGCGGACGTCGGCGTGGTCCCGGACCAGGTCGCGGGCGCGCACCAGCAGGTCCTGGTACGACACCAGGCCGCGGTCGCGGCGCTCCCCGGCATAGCCCAGCACCAGGTCGCGCAGCTCGCGGGCGATGCCGGCGAGCGCCTCCGCGCGGGCCGACCGGAGCAGCGCGGAGGCCTGCTCGCGCGCCTGCCGCATCGCCGTCTTGATGGTCCTGCAGACGTTCTCGCCGCCGACCGTCGCGTAGTTGCCCTGCTGCCCGACGTTGGTCGCCGGAGCCCGCTCGAGCGCCACCAGGGCGGCGAGCGCATCGTCCTCGGTGGCGGCGTCGCGCAGCCGCGCGACCACCACGCGGAGCCCGTCGATCCGCAGGTACAGCTCGTCCGGGGAGAGGCAGTGGGGGAGGAGGGCGATGCAGCGCTGCACCTCCTCGCCGATCAGCTGCGCCGCCCTCCGCGCCGCCACCGGCACCACCTGCCAGCCGGCGCCGGCCACCAGGTCCCAGTTCTCGTTGAGGGTGATGAACAGCTCGAGCAGCCGCTCGGGGCGCAGCCCGAGCAGCATCCCGCGGCGCACCGCCTCGGCCCCCGGGCTGCCGGGCACCAGCTCGTCGAACCAGCGGCGGAAGCGCTCGCGCACGTCGATGGCGCCGGCGAGGTCGGCGAGGGTCTCGAGGTCGGGCGGCAGCCCCGCCTCCAGCGGGTGCATGCGCAGCAGCGCCGAGCAGAAGGCGTGGATGGTCTCGATGCGCGCCCGGTCGACCTCGACGGCGGCGGTGAGCAGCCGGCGGCGCCGCTCGCCGGCCGCGGCGGTGGCCGCCGCCGTCTCCAGTCCCTCGCGGATTCGAACGCGCAGCTCGCCGGCGGCGGCGATGGTGAAGGTGATCGCCACCAGCCGCTCCATGCGCAGCACGCCCGCCTCCACCATGGCGACGATCCGCGAGACCACGGCGGTGGTCTTCCCTGTGCCCGCGCCGGCCTCGACGAAGAGGGTGGTGTCGAGCTCGCGGACGAGGCGGTCGCGCTCCGCCTGATCGGCGACCCGAGGCCGGGTCATGACCCGGCCTCGTGCTCGGGGCTCAGCGCCCGGAACGGCGCCAGCCGCGGGCTGCACGACTTCGACGCGGCGAGCACGTCGCGGCCGGCGGGACAGAGGCTGTCGTAGTCGCAGTAGGCGCAGTTGTCGTAGCGTCCGCGCCACTCCGCGAAGTCTCCCGGCACCTGGGGGAAGCAGCCCGCGCGCACCCCCGCGTCGATCCGGGTGAGCACCTCGGTGAGCACCTCCTCGACGGTCTCGTCGACGGTCAGGGCGGTCTGCTGGAACTGTCCCCTGACGGTCGCGTACCAGTACAGCGAGGTGGTCGCCGGCGCCGGCCGCTGCTCGGCGCGGGCGTGGTCGCGCACCGCGCGTCCGTAGATGGGCAGCTGCAGCCTGCGGCCGTGGTCGAGGAGGTGGGCGACGCCGATCGGCTGCCGGGGGTTCCGGCCGGTCTTGTAGTCGATGACCCGCGCGGCGCCGCTCCCGTCGACGTCGACGCGGTCGATGCGGCCGCGCAGCAGCGCCACACGCCCATCGCCGAGCGGCACCCGGACCGCGGGCCAGGAGTCGGGCTCGCCGGCGAAGCCGAAGGCCTGCTCGAGGTGCGCGGGACGCCAGCCGCCGGCGCCGCGCTGCTCGGCGTCGTCGCGGAGCAGGGTGCGCAGGTCGGCGAGGATCGCGCTGCGCTCGTTGGCCCACACCAGCGGGTGACCGGCGATCCCCCGTGCCTCGGCGTCGCGGAAGGCGCCGGCGGCGATCTCCTCCAGCCGGCGCACGTCCGCGTCGAGATACGGCGACCCCGGGGCGGGACGCCCGCTGGCGGCGACCTCGCGGAAGAAGCGCTCGAGGATGTCGTGGACCAGCGTGCCGCGCTCGGCGGCGTCGATCTGCCACCAGCGATCGTCGTCGACGTCCTCGGTGGGGGCGACCGCGAGGATGCGGCCGAGCAGGTGGCGGAAGGGGCAGGTCGCCCAGGTCTCGATGCCGGTCGCCGACTGCGCGACCTCGCCCAGCCCGCGGGCGACGAGGGGGAGGCCGGCCACCCGGGCGAGGTGCCCGTCGAACTCGGTGAGCGCCGGCGAGCGGCGGGCGCGTGCCACCTCGAGGACGCGCCCGAGGGGGAGGTCGGGGCGGCGTGCCAGGGCGGTGCGGAGCAGGTCCCGCCCCGCGCTGCGCTCTGCCTCGGCCTCTGCCTCGCGGCGCTCGGCCACGGAGAGCGGCGTGGTGACCAGGCCGCTCACCCGCCGCAGCCGGGGATGGACCGCCGTCCCGGTGCGCACCTCGGAGGCACGGGGGTGGGCGCCGTCCTCCGCGAGCGTCTCGAGCAGCCACGGCGACGGGTACACGGCGCGCCCCTCGGCGTCGACGGTGGGGGCGCTCACCACCACCTCGCCGCCGTCCGCCGTCGCCAGCGCGGCCAGCCAGTCGGCGCGCTCCTGCCGGGCCCGGGCGGCGTCGCGCCCCAGCGGATCGCCGGCGAGCAGGGGGTCGACCGGCGCGGGGGGAGGGAAGCTCGCCTCCAGCGCGCCGAGGACGTGCACCCGCTCCATGTCCATCCCCAGCAGCAGCCGGTGGGGGCCGATCACCACCCCGCGGCCGAGCCGGCCCTCGGGTCGGT
This sequence comes from Chloroflexota bacterium, assembly GCA_028287625.1. Classification (GTDB taxonomy): domain Bacteria; phylum Chloroflexota; class Dormibacteria; order Aeolococcales; family Aeolococcaceae; genus CF-96. The sequence goes on from JAQBPH010000645.1 coordinate 5,280, forward strand.
GGCGGGTGCGCAGAGCGTCCTCGAGGGCCCGGAGGAAGACGCCCACCGACACCGCGGGTTCGACCGACTGCGCCTCGGCGAGCCCGCGCACCGCCTCCTCGACCGCCTGCGACGCCTCCCGGTCCTCGGCCGACCAGGCGGCGTCCGGGGTGAGGAACTCGTCGCGCAGCCGCAGCGCCCAGGCGACGTGGCCCTCCCAGGTCGCCGGCCGCGGCGGGCGGGTGGCCTCGTCGATGGCGCCGATGTGCTCCACGATGCGGCGGGCGTCGGCGGCGTCACGGCTCAGCCCCGCGCCCCGGGCCTCGACCGCGCCGTCCTCGGGATCCTCCTCCAGACGCCGCAGGCTGCGCTCGCGCTGCTCGGCGAGGGTGGTGAGCCGCTCGCGCCACTGCGCCGCGCCGCGCACCACCCCGGCGTCGCGCGAGAGCTGGTCCCAGCGCGCCTGGCTGCGCAGCACCCCGCCGCGGTGGGGCAGGCCGGACAGCCAGCCGAGCATGGCTCCGCGGGCGAAGTCCTGGTCGCGCAGCCGGATGAGGCCGAGCAGGCCGCGCGCCGCGACCGAGTCTCCGAGGCGGCGGCCGTCGAGCGCGGCGTGGGGCACGCCGGCCTCGTCGAGGGTGTCGCGGAGCAGGGTGCCGTAGGTCTGCTCGTCGCGGTGGACGATGGCGGTGCGGTGCAGCGGGACGGGCTGCTCGCGCTCGGCCGCGGCGAGCACCTCGCGCACCGCGGCGCGCACCTCCTCGACCGGGTCGGGGGCGATCAGCGCGGTGATCGCGGCGGGGGCCACCGAGGCGGGGACGGAGGCCGTGGCGGCGTCCCCGAGCAGGCCGGCGAGGAGGCCCTGCTCGCCCACCGGCGGCTCGAGGCCCGGGAGCGCCACCACCACCGGGGTGTGACCGGCGAGGGCCCGCGCCAGGGCGGCGTCGGGCGGATCGAGTCGCGCGGGCAGGTGCACCACCACCGCGCCGAGGTCGCGCAGGGCGGCGGTGGCCTCTCCGGAGAGCACCGCCTCCACCGCGGCGGTGAGCAGGTCGACCTCGTCGTAGAGCCCGGCGGCGGCGCGGCGCCGCTCGTACCCGGCGACGGCGTCGAGGGCGGCGCGCGAGGTGGTGGTCCCGGTGGCGCTGATGCGCGCGTGGTCTCCGCCGGCGTCGGCCCGGCGCCGCAGCTCGCCCGCCAGGCCGGCGACGAGGTCGACCAGCCCGGTGTACTGCGCGGCCGGCTGCAGC
>JAQBPH010000649.1:0-7661 GCA_028287625.1 Chloroflexota bacterium
GAGGACGCGCGTGAACAGCGTCATGTGAGCGCCCGACAGCACGGAAAGCCCGATCGCGTCGGCGTCCTCTTGAACGGCGGTCGCGACGATCTGCTCGGGAGTCTGATGCAGCCCGGTGTAGATCACCTCGACGCCGGCGTCGCGCAGCGCCCGGGAGATCACCTTGATGCCACGGTCGTGACCGTCGAGGCCGACCTTGGCGGTCAGGATCCGGATCTTCTTGGTCGCCATCGGGCTGCGATTGTACTTGGTACCATTCCGGCCCATGCCTCTCTCCCTCACAGCGCGCCCACGCGAGACCGCCGGCCACCACGTCAAGGCGCTGCGTCGCGCCGGCCAGGTCCCGGCCGTGGTCTACGGCCACCACCAGTCCGCGGTCTCCATCCAGGCCGACGCCAGGGAGATCGACCGCATCTGGCAGCGGGCCGGGCGCACCCATCTCGTCGACCTGCACGTCGAGGGCCAGCCGGACCGCCGGGTGCTGATCCGCGAGCTCCAGCGGAACCCGCGCAACGGGCGGCCGCTCCACGCCGACTTCTTCGCCGTCAACCTGCTCGAGAAGCTCACCGCGGAGGTGCCGCTGGTGCTGGTCGGCGACTCGCCCGCGGTCACCGATCTGCATCTCGGCTCGCTGCTCCAGACCCTCAACATGGTGAAGGTCGAGTGCCTGCCCAACGACCTGCCGCCGCAGATCGCCGTCGACGTCAGCGGCCTGGGAGCCGTCGAGGACAGCATCACCGTCGGCGACCTCACCCTGCCCAGCGGGGTGACCCTGGTCAGCGCCGAGGACTCCGAGGTGGTGGTCAAGGTGGCGCCGCTCCGCGTCCGCGAGGAGGCGGACGAGGCGGCGGAGGCGGGTGAGGCCGCGCCGGCCGGGGAGGCCGAGGCCGGCGAGGGCTGAGCCGCCGGTGACGCCCACGGGGCTGCTCGCGACCAGCTACACGGGGTGTCCTGACGACGAGCTGCTGAAGGCGCTGTGCCACCTCATCCAGGACCACGCCCCGGACGGTGTCGGCGCGGTGGTCAGCCGTCTCACCGGCGCCCTGGTGGTCGTCGTCGCCGTCTTCCTCGGCGGCCGGCTGGTGCGCGGGGCGGTGGGCGGGGCGCTGGAGCGTGCCTCCGCCGACCGGCAGGTGCGCAGCCTCGTCCACAACCTGCTCACCGTGGCCACGCTGGTGCTCGCCCTGCTCGGAGGTCTGAGCGTCCTCGGGCTCCAGTTCAGCGTCCTGGTCACCTCCTTCGGGCTCACCGGCCTCGCCGTCGGCCTCGCCCTCCAGGACCTGCTGCGCAACATCCTCGCGGGCATCTTCCTGCTCATCGAGCGGCCCTTCCGGATCGGCGACGTGATCACCGTCGGCGACCTCAGCGGCACCGTCGAGACCATCGAGCTGCGCACCACCGGCCTGCGCACCGGCGACGGCCGGCTGGCGGTGATGCCCAACCTCAGCGCCTTCAACGGGAACGTCATCAACGCCAGCGCCTACTCGCAGCGCCGCTACAGCGTGAGCGTCTGGGTCCCCCAGGGAGACGACCTCGAGGCGGTGATGCGCGCGGTCCGCGCGCAGCTGGGGCAGACGTCGAGGATCGCCACCGAGCCGCCGCCGCAGATCGTGCCGAAGCTCGAGATCGACGGCGGCGTGACCCTGCAGGTCTGGTACTGGCTCGACTACCGCAGCAACGACGAGAACAGCGTCGCCGCCGACCTGGTGCAGCGGCTCTACGCCGCCACCACCGCCGATCAGCCGGCGGCGGACGCCGCCATCACCCGGCCGTCGCGCTCCGACATCTCCACGTAGGCACGGCGCGCCTCGCCCAGGTAGACCTGGCGCGGCCGGGCGATCCGCTGCTCGGGGTCGAGCAGCATCTCCTCCCACTGCGCCAGCCAGCCGACGGTGCGGGGGATGGCGAACATCACCGGGAACATCTCGGTGGGGAGGTTGAGCGCCTGGTAGATGAGCCCGCTGTAGAAGTCGACATTGGGATAGAGCCGGCGCTTGACGAAGTACTCGTCCTCGAGGGCGATCCTCTCCAGCTCCAGCGCCACGTCGAGCAGCGGGTGCGACCGGGTCACCGAGAACACCTGGTCGGCCATCTCCTTGATGACCGTGGCGCGCGGGTCGTAGTTCTTGTAGACGCGGTGGCCGAACCCCATCAGCCGCTCCTTGCCCGCCTTCACGCCCTCGATGAACTCGGGGATGCGGTCGGTGGAGCCGATGCGCATCAGCATGCGCAGCACCGCCTCGTTGGCGCCGCCGTGCAGCGGTCCGTAGAGGGCGGCGATGGCGGCCGCGGTCGCGGAGTAGGGGTCGGGCTGCGCCGAGCCCACCGAGCGCATCGCGTTGGTGGAGCAGTTCTGCTCGTGGTCGGCGTGGAGGATGAAGAGCACGTCGAGGGCGCGCTCGATCTCCGGCACCGGCTGGTACCTCTGCTCGACCATCTTGAACATCATGTTCAGGAAGTTGCCGGCGTAGGAGAGGCCCCGGGAGTGGCGGTACGCGTAGGCCGCCAGGGTCGGCATCTTGGCGATCAGCCGGTAGAGCGAGATCCGCCGCTGCTCGGCGTCGTGGATGCGCGTCGCCTCGGGATAGAAGGTGGCGAGCGCGCCCACCGTCGAGAGCAGCATCCCCATGGGGTGGGCGTCGTGGTGGAAGCCGTCCATGAAGCGCTTGATGTTCTCGTGCACCAGCGTGTGCATGGTGATCTCGTGCGCCCAGTCGGCGTGCTGCTCGGTGGTGGGCAGCTCGCCGTGCACCAGCAGGTACGCGGTCTCGAGGAAGCTGCTCTTCTCCGCCAGCTCCGCGATCGGGTAGCCGCGGTAGAGGAGGATGCCCCGGTCGCCGTCGATGTAGGTGATCCGGCTCTTGCAGGACGCGGTGTTGAGGAACGCCGGGTCGTACGACACCAGGCCCCGGGTGTCGTCGTCCGAGGCCCTGACCTGCCGCAGATCGGTCGCCCGGATGGAGCCGTGGGTGATCGGCAGCTCGTAGCTGTGCCCGGTGCGGTTGTCGGTGACCGTCAGGGAGTCCGGCATCAGATGGAGTCTAGGGAGTCCAGCTGATCGGCGTGCTGCTCGAGGTGTCCGACGAGGAAGTCCTCGACCATCCGGGTCAGGGTCATCGAGCCGAGGGTGGGATGGACGCCGCACCGCTCCCAGGCGCCGTCGTCGAGGCCGGCGAGGAGGTCGCGCAGCGCCGCCGCCTCCTCGCGCACGGTGGCCATCAGCGTCGCGGGGGGCTCGTCGCGGCGCCGGGCGATCTCGCCGATCCGCGCGGGGTCGGACTGGGTGCGTCCGAACGCCGGCGGCTCGTCGGCGGCGAGGACGACGCCGGTCTCGACGATCCAGTAGGGGATGAACTCGGCGACATGGGCCCAGATCTGCCCCTGGTCCCAGCGCTCCCCGGTGCGCGGGTCGGCCTCCGTGAGCCCGCGCGCCCGCCGTCCCGCGTGCGCCTCCAGGCGGGCCATGACCGCGTCGAGCCGCTCCACGAACCCGGGGGCGGGACTCATGTCCGCTCCTCGTCCCCGGGGCGGAGCGGCCGCAGGGGGCGGCCCTCGACGACCCGGTTGCGGAGGCGGCCGAGGCCCTCCACCTCCAGCTCGACCTCGTCGCCGGGGCGCAGCCACGGATAGGCGTCGCCGCCGTGGACCAGGGAGAGCTCCAGGATGCAGCCGGTCCCGCAGGTCCCGCTGCCGACCACGTCGCCGGGCACCACCTCGGTCCCCCGGGAGGCGTAGGCGAGCATCTCGCCGAAGCTCCAGTGGATGTCCGAGAGCGAGGCGCGGGAGTACTCGGTGCCGTTGACCCGCGCGGTCATGGTCAGGTCGTAGGCGCGGCCGGCCCGCCTCCCGGCGAGCTCGTCGGGGGTGACCAGCACGGGGCCCAGGCTGGTGGCGAAGTCCTTGCCCTTCACCGGCCCCATGCTGAGGCGCATCTCCCGGCGCTGCAGGTCGCGGGCGCTCCAGTCGTTCATGACGCAGTAGCCGGCGATCCGCGCCTCGGCCTGGTCCGGATCGAGGTCGGCGCCGCCCCGGCCCACCACCGCGGCGACCTCGAGCTCGTAGTCGAGCTCGGAGCAGCCGGGGGGCACCGCCACCGGGTCGCCGTCGCCGGTCAGGGCGCGGGGGTTGCTGAAGTAGAAGACCGGCAGCCGGTACCAGTCCGGGTCCATGTCCAGCCCGCGGCTCCGGCGGGCGGTGCTCACGTGCTGCTCGAACGCGTAGAAGTCGCGCAGCGAGGGCGGCACCGGCACCGGCGGGCGCAGCCGCACCGCCCCCGGGTCGACCACCTCGCGGGGGTCGTCGAGCGCCGCCCGCGCCGCCCCGGCCAGCCGCTCACCGTCGTCGCCGAGCAGGTCGAGCAGCCGGGTGCCCTCGGGCAGCGCGTGGAGCATCCCGCCGGAGAGGACGCCGACCCGATCGGGGTCCTCTCCGAGATGCCGGTACGTGGCGAGACGCATCAGAGGCGATGATAGGCCTCCCGTCCCTGCGGTCAGAGGCCGATAATGGGACGGAGGGTACCGGGGTCGTAACCCTGGGCCGAAGAGCAGGGGGTGCGCCTGGGGGGGCGCGGGAGGTGATACGTGAGGCTCCGCTTCGACCTGCCGCTGGGCTTCGACGCGGCGGCGCCGGCGGCGGCGCGCGCGGAGGCCGAGCTCGACCCCGGGGCGCCCTGGGGCGAGATCGCCCGCGCCGTCCGCAGCGGCGCGGACCGTGCAGGGGGAAGGCTGTCATCGGCATCACCGTCACATCAGCCGATGATGGCCTGGGGGAGTCCCCCCACCGGGCGCGTCAGCGCCCAGAAAGGGGAGGTTGGGGTATGAGCCTCGCTGTCACCGCCGCGGGCGAGGCCACCCGCGACCGCATCCTCCGCCTCGCCGACGCGCTCTTCGCCGAGCACGGCTACGCCCGGGTGTCGATGCGCCTGGTCGCCACCGCCTCCGGGGTCACCAAGCCGGCGCTCTACTACCACTTCCGCAACAAGGACGCGCTCTTCGAGGAGTGCGTGCTCGCCACCCAGAAGCACATGGGCGAGATGCTCCGCGAGGCCGCCGCCTCGGCCGGCTCGCTCGAGGACCGGGTCACAGCGGTGGCGCAGATCCTGCTCACCGGCAGCCCCCACCACCCCGTGCTGATCCAGAACGACGTCGCCGAGCACCTGCCCGCCGAGGTCCGCGATCGGCTCGACCAGGGCTTCCAGGACAATGTCATCGCCCCCCTCGCCGGGCTCTTCGCCGAGGCCGGCACCCGCGGCGAGCTGCGCCCGGAGGTCAGCGACGAGGTGGCGGCGACCAGCATCCTGGGGGTCTGCATGGCCTTCCTGCCGGTGGCGCCCCCCGGGGCGGCGGGGCCGGTGGCGGCGCCCTCCGCCGGGATGATCGCCGACGTGGTGCTGCACGGCGTGAGCGGACGGCCCCCGGAGCCGTGAGCCACCACGTCCGGGTGCTGCTGCTCCGCCACGGCGAGACCGAGTGGAGCCGGCTGGGCAGGCACACCGGGCGCACCGACGTCCCCCTCGACGAGGAGGGGCGGCGCCGGGCCCGTGAGCTGGCCCGGACGCTGGACGGCATGGGGTTCACCCGGGTGCTGGTGAGCCCCCTGAGCCGGGCTCGCGAGACCGCCGAGCTGGCCGGGCTGGGCGGCCCGGTGGAGGTCTGCGACGACCTGGTGGAGTGGGACTACGGCGAGTACGAGGGCCGCACCGCCGAGCAGATCCGCGCCGGCCGTCCGGGCTGGTCGCTCTGGGAGGACGGGGTGCCCGGCGGCGAGACCCTGGAGGAGCTGGGCCGGCGCGCCGACCGGGTGGTGGCCCGGCTGCGGCAGCTCGAGGGCGACCTCGCGGTGGTCGCGCACGGCCACGTGCTCCGCGTCCTCGGCGCCCGCTGGGTGGGGCTCGAGCCCACCGCCGGCCGGCTCCTGGTGCTCGCGACCGCTCACCTCGGCCGCCTCGGGCACGAGCACGGCACCCCGGCGATCACCCTGTGGAACAGCACCTGCGTGGACTGACCGCCATGCCGACGGGGGCGAGGGCGGCGGCCAGGGCAGCGGTCCAGCGCGGGTCGCGGCGATCCTCGGGGAGCGCCACCGCGGTGGCGGCGGGGGCGGTGCCGGCGGCGAGGGCGCGTTGCTCCTCGCCGGTGCAGAGGAGCAGGCGGGCGGAGCGCACCGCCTCCCGGTAGCCGTCGCCGGCGAGGTCGCCGGCAAAGCCGCGGTCGAGCATCAGCGCGCGGTGGGCGTGCGGCTGGGTGGCGTCGAGCAGGCCGCGCACCGGGGGCATCGCCGCCGCCCAGGAGGCGCCCACGACCAGCCGGTAGTGGTGGCGTCGCTGCGCCAGCCAGGCCCCCAGCCCCTCTCCCGGCCACGCCACCTCGATCCCCGCCTCCAGCAGCGGCGGGGCGCTGTCCTCGGCCCCGTCCGCGTCGAGGGCCAGGTAGGTGACGCGCGCCTGTGGCCAGAGCTCGACCAGGCCGCGGAGCAGGCCCGCGAGCCGGGGATGGCGTGCGTCAGGGACGAAGTCGCCAGCGACCAGCACCCGGTCGGCGCAGCGCAGGTCGCGGCCGGGGATGACATCCTCGGGCTCCCAGTGGGCCGGGGCGGGGGGCCGCCCGGCGAGCAGCCGCCGCCAGCGCGCGGCGAAGCGGGCGCGGTTGCGCTCCAGCAGCTCCGCCCGCCATGCCCGGCCGGTGGAGGCGCCGCCCGCATGGGTGACGGTCGAGGCGGGCTGGCAGACGGTGCGCAGGCCGCGCTCCCAGAGGGTGAGGCAGAGGTCGACGTCCTCGAAGTAGGCGGGAGCGTAGGCGGGGTGGAAGCCGCCGGCGTCGACGAAGGCGGAGCGGCGGAGCAGCAGGCAGGCGGCCGAGGCGTAGTCGACGTCGCGCCGGAATCGGAGCTCGGGGCGCTCCGCGGGCTGGGTGGCGCCGTAGGGCCAGACCTCGGCGTCGCCCCAGACGATGCTGCCCGCCTCCTGGACGGTGCCGTCGACGTGGAGCAGCCGCGGGGCCACGGCGGCGACGTCGGGCTCGCCGTCGAGCACGGCACGCAGCGGCGGGAGCCAGCCGGGGTGGACCAGGGCGTCGGTGTTGAGCAGGAGCAGGGAGGGAGCGCGCGCCCGCAGGGCGGCGAGGTTCACCGCGGGGCCGAAGCCGAGGTTGGTGGGGTTGGACAGCACCGTGGCCCCCTCGATCGCGGCCAGCCCCTCGAGGGTGCCGTCGGTCGAGGCGTTGTCGGCGATGATCACCTCGTAGCCGGGGTCGGTGTGCTCGACCAGCGCGGCCAGGGCACGCTCGGTCCACTCCCAGGCGTTGAAGGTCACCATCACCACCGAGAGCTGGGGGCGCCCGGCGGGGGGGATCGCCAGCCCTCTCACCGCCGCTCGCGCACCCGGGCCAGGGTGTCGCGCACCGGCTGGGTGTAGCGCCAGGTCCGCGAGCCCACGATCTGCTCGTTCGCCGCCCGGGCGGCGGCGAGCTCGGAGCGCAGCCGGTCGGCCTCCTCGCGGGAGCCGCGGAGGGCGCCGTCCAGCTCAGCCTGCAGGGCGCGGCGCTCGGCGAGGAGCTGCCGTCCCAGGGCGTCGTGCGCCTCGCGCAGGGTCTCCATGCCATCGGGCGGGAGCGGCGGCGCCGGACCCCCCGCCGCCGCCGCGCGGACGGCCCCGGCCAGCCGGT
>JAQBPH010000662.1:0-2558 GCA_028287625.1 Chloroflexota bacterium
GCGGATCGTGCGGGTTTCCATGAGGAACGCTTCGCGTTCCTCGCTCGTACCTCGGCCGGTGGCTGCGCAAATAGCGAGCGCGAAGCGCGCGCCGCCGGCGAGTGCCGGCGAGGGGGGGCGGGAGCCGGCATCGGGCGCGCCAGCGCACGATGTCTTGCGACCGAACGGGGGGGACGCAGTCCCCCCCGAGTAAAAACCGGCGGCAGAGCGGCCCCCCGCGAATCTCGACCGGCGGCAGAACTGCCGCGCATCTCCATCCGGCGGCAGGACTGCCGGGCATCTCGACCGGCGGCAGAACAGCCGGGCATCTCCACCGGCGGCAGAACTGCCGGGCATCTCCACCGGCGGCAGAACTGCCGGGCATCTCGACCGGCGGCAGAACAGCCGGGCATCTCGACCGGCGGCAGAACAGCCGGGCATCTCGACCGGCGGCAGAACTGCCGGGCATCTCCACCGGCGGCGGAACTGCGGGGCATCTCGACCGGCGGCAGAACCGCCGAGCATCCCCAGCCGCGACTCCCGGCTACGCGACGCGCTCCGACATGCGGTGGTACTCGCGCACGTTCTCGCCCAGGTAGAGCTGGCGCGGCCGCGCGATCTTCTGCTCCCTGTCGAGCAGCATCTCCTCCCACTGCGCGAGCCAGCCGACGGTGCGCGGGATGGCGAAGAGGATGGGGAACATCTCGGTGGGCAGGTTGAGCGCCTGGTAGATCAGCCCGCTGTAGAAGTCGACGGTGGGATACAGCTTGCGGCTGACGAAGTACTCGTCCTCGAGGGCGATCTTCTCGAGCTCGAGCGCGGTGTCGAGCAGCGGGTGCCCCTCGGTCACCGAGAAGACCTGGTCGGCCATGCGCTTCATCACCCGCGCCCGCGGGTCGTCGTTCTTGTAGACCTGATGCCCGAAGCCCTTCAGCTCCTCCTCGCCGGCCTTCACCCGCGCGATGAAATCGGGGATGTTGGCGGTCGAGCCGATGCGCTCGAGCATGCGCAGCACCGCCTCGTCGGTGCCGCCGTGCTGCCCGTAGAGGGCGGCGATCGCCGCCGCCGCCGCCGAGTAGGGGTCGGGGTGCGAGGAGCCGACCGAGCGCATCGCGTTGGTGGAGCAGTTCTGCTCGTGGTCGGCGTGGAGGATGAAGAGCACGTCGAGGGCGCGCTCGATCTCCGGAACCGGGTGGTACTTCTGCTCGACCATCTTGAACATCATGTTCAGGAAGTTGCCCGCGTATCCGAGGTCGTTGTCGGGGCGCACGTAGTAGAAGCCCTTGGAGTGGCGGTAGGCGAGCGCCGCCAGCGTCGGCATCTTCGCGATCAGCCGGTAGATCGAGGACCGCCGCTGCTCGGCGTCGTGGATGCTCGTCGCCTCGGGGTAGAAGGTGGCCAGCGCGCCGACCGTCGAGAGCAGCATCGCCATCGGGTGGGCGTCGTGGTGGAAGCCGTCCATGAAGCGCTTGATGTTCTCGTGCACCAGCGTGTGCATGGTGATCTCGTGGGTCCAGTCGCGGTACTGCTCCGACGTGGGCAGCTCACCGTGGAGGAGGAGGTAGGCGGTCTCCAGGAAGCTGCTCTTCTCGGCGAGCTCCTCGATGGGATAGCCGCGGTAGAGCAGGATGCCCCGGTCGCCGTCGATGTAGGTGATGCGGCTGATGCAGGACGCGGTGTTGAGGAACGCGGGGTCGTACGAGACCACGCCGGCGAGATCCTCCTCCGAGACCCTGATCTGCTGCAGGTCGGTGGCTCGGATGGAGCCGTGGACGATCGGGACCTCGTAGGTCTGGCCGGTGCGGTTGTCTCTCACCGTCAGGGTGTCGGGCATGGGCTGAGTCTGCCACGTCCCGGGCCTCAGCCATCGTGGCCCTCCCGTGCGTGTTGTCGGTGGGGCGACCCTGCCCCACGGTCAGGAAGGGAGAGCGATGAATGACGACCTCGTGGGGTCCTGGCCCGAGCCAGACGCTCCCGATGAGACCCGTGCTCCGCGCCATCCGCTGCGCCGCGCCGCCGCGATCGGCGGCGCGCTGATGACCGCCGGCGTCACCGCCGCCATCCTCTGGCACACCTGGGGGCCGGACCGCTATGCCGGCGCCGGCTACTCGCCGACGCCGACCGTCGACCAGAGCGCACCGCCCGCGGGCCAGACCGCCGCCCCCCTGGTCATCCTGGCGCCCTCACCCAGCACATCACCGCTCCCCAGAAAGCCGGACCTGCCCGTCCCGGTGGCCTCGCCGCCGGGTGGGCAGGGCAGGTCGGTCCCCTCCACGCCGCCGCCGTCGGTGGCGCCCACGCCCTCACCCACGCCGCCGCTGCCGCCGCCGCCCACGGGTGGTCCCACCCCGACGGCGACGCCCTCACCGACGGCCACGCCCACGCCGCCACCGACACCCACGCCGGCACCGACACCCACGCCGGCGCCGACACCCACGCCGACCCCGACACCCACGCCGGCTCCGACACCCACGCCGACCCCGACACCCACGCCGAAGCCGACACCCACGCCAAAGCCGACTCCCACGCCAAAGCCGACTCCCACTCCGACGCCGAAGTCGACTCCGAGGTCGACCCCG
>JAQBPH010000117.1:0-12207 GCA_028287625.1 Chloroflexota bacterium
AGCTCCTCGCTGGGCATGACGCCCGCCTCGGTGCCGGCGTCGGCCTTGCGCAGGATCATGAATCGCATCGTGGTGTCTCCGTGTCGTCGGTGCGGCGCCCGGTGTCCCGGGGCCCTACTTGGACATCGATCGAGGGATGGCGGTTTTCGACATCCCCGCTCAGGCCGGCTGTAGGCGCGATCCCACGGCCAGCACCAGCACCAGGTAGGCCGCCCAGGGCAGCGCGCTGAGCAGGAGCCGCGACCCCCGGGCGCGACCGTCGTGGAGCAGGCCGAGGGTGTAGAGGCCGGCCAGCAGGGTGAGGATGCCGTTGACCACGCCGAGCGGCCCCGGGCTCCAGTCGGTGAAGGCCAGGCCGAGGGCACCGGGGAGGCAGGCCTGGAAGGCGGTGGCGCCGAACACGTTCCCGGCGGCGAGACCGTCGTCGCCGCTGCGCACCCAGAGCACGCTGTTGAGCATCTCGGGCAGCTCGGTGGCGAGGGGCACCACCACCACCGCGAGCAGCAGCGGGGAGATGTGGAAGGCGTGGCCGGTGTCCTCGACGGCGCGGACGAAGAGCTCGGCGCCGGCGATCAGCATCGCCACGGCGATCAGCAGCTGGACGGCGATCGCCAGCCCCGAGGGCCGCTCCGACCGTCGCGTCAGGTGCAGCGGCTCGGGACGCTCGGTGGCGGGGTCGCTGCCGGAGAGGGTGGCGCGGACGTGGCGGGCGTAGAGGAGGAGCAGGCCGGCCGCGAGCGCGATGCGCACCCCGTGGGGCAGGGCGATGGCGACCAGCAGCACCGCGAACCCCGCCAGGAAGGTGCCGAGGTCGCGGCGCACCTGGGCCATCACGGGGCGGAGCTCGGGGTCGCGGCGCCGCGCCGCCACCGCCGCCCCGGTGACCGCCACCCCCAGGGTGAGCAGCAGGAAGGGGGCGCCGACGATGGCCCCCACCGCGACCGCGTCGGAGTCGGCGCCGCCCCGGATGATCGCGACCACGGGGACGGTGGTCTCGGGAAGCGCCGTCCCCAGCGCGGCGAGCAGGCTGCCGGTGGCGCCGGCGGCGAGCCCGAGGCGGAACCCCGCCCACTCCACCGCGTTGGTGAAGAGCTCGGCGGCGACCACGATCAGCAGCAGCCCCCCCACGAAGAGGCCCGCGGTGGTCAGCGGGCCGCCCTCACGAGGTGAATCGGAAGCTTTCGAGCCGGACCCAGGGCACCAGCACCGCGCTGCCGTCCTCGCCGAGCTCGAGGCGGCGCTCGTCGCTGATCCCGCGCACCCGGCTCAGCGCCTCGACGATCGACTGGGTGAAGCGGAGGTCGCGGACCGGGGCGCCCAGGCGCCCGTCCTCGATCAGGAAGGTGCCCTCGCGGGTCATCCCGGTGATCACCGTGCGCAGCGGGTGGACCACCCGCACGTACCAGAGGCGGGTGACGTAGAGGCCGCGGCGCACCCCGGCGACGAGCTCGGGCACCGGCGTCGTGCCCGGGTCCATGACCAGGTGGGTGGCCCACGGCCCGATGGTGTTGGGCTGGGGAAGGGCGTGGCCGGTGGAGGCGACCCCGTCGCGGATCGCCGTCGGGGTGTCGTAGACCACGTCGCGGCAGACCCCCTGCTCGACGAAGGTCACCCGGCGGGTGCTCACCCCCTCGAAGTCGAAGGGAAAGGGCCGCGCCAGCGGGTCGGCGGCGTCGTCGCGGATGCCCACCTCCGGGCTCATCAGCCGCTCGCCGCGGCGCATGAAGCTGCGGTGCTCCTGGACGGCCAGGGCGCTGAAGCCGATATAGGAGAGGTAGGCGACCATCTCCTGCACGGCGTAGGGGGCGAGCACCACCTCGTACTCCCCGGGCTCGGCCGGCCGCGCCCCCTGGTTGCGCTCGGCGGTCTCGACCACCTCGGCGGCGACCGCCGCCGGGTGGAGGTCGTCCACGTCGACGGCGTGGCGGTCGGCATAGCCGGCCCCGTCCTCGCCGCGGACCACCGCGCTCAGGCTGGCGGCGGTGACCTGTCCGTGGCGGCGCAGGCCGCGGCTGTTGACCACGGCGCGCCGGGTGGACCGGGTGCTGAGGGCGCCGAAGGCCTCGAGCCCGCGGGCCGCCGCCGCGGCGATGACCGTCCCCACCCCCTCGGCGCGCCGCTCGGGGGTGGCGGCGGCGGTGGCGTCGCTCCAGCCGCAGGGCCCGTCGCCGTCGCCGCCGCCGGGCTCGGGCAGCGGCGCGAGGTCGTCCTGGGCGGGGGCCAGCCGTCGGGCCTCCTCGGCGTTGCCCACCAGCCGCTCGATCGCGTCCGCCGCGCCGCCGTGCAGCTCCGCCACCCCCACCCGGCCCCCGGCGACCAGCCGCAGCCGCAGGCTGAGACCGGTGTCGGCGACGTTCTGGTGGACGATGTTGCGGGCGAAGCGGGTCAGCGCCAGGTCGTCCTCGGTGACCAGCACCTCGGCCTCGCCGTGCGGCACCGCGGCGAGCACCGCGTCGGCGAGCGCGAGGCACTCCTCCGCCGAGCGGCGCAGCATCAGGCGGGGCCGACCTGGACGTCGCGGAAGCGGCAGGGGGCGGCGCCGTGACCGACGTGCATCGACTGCATGGGCTCGCCCTTGCCGCAGTTGATCACCCCCCACATCCGCCACTCGTCCGGGCCCGCCACCGCGTCGCAGGAGCGCCAGAACTCGGGGGTGATGCCCCGGTAGAGGGGGTTGCGCACCAGCCGCACCCGGCGCCCGTCGCGGATCTCCCAGCCGTTCTGGCAGCCGAACTGGAAGTTGAGGCGGCGGTCGTCGATGCTCCAGGAGCGGTTGGTCTCCAGGTACACGCCGTGCTCGGTGGTGGCGATCATCTCCTCGAGCGAGGACTCGCCGGGCTCGAGGTTGACGTTGGTCATGCGGATCAGGGGCAGCCGCGACCAGCCGTCGGCGCGCATGGTGCCGCTGCTCTGGCGGTCGAAGACGGCGGCGGTCTCCCGCGAGGACATGTAGCCGGTGAAGAGCCCGCGGTCGACCAGCACGGTGCGCTCGGCGGGCACCCCCTCGTCGTCCCAGCCGAAGGTGCCCAGGCCGCGCGGGGCGGTGGCGTCGGCGACGATGGTCACCGCCTCGGAGCCGTAGCGGAAGCTGCCGAGCAGGTCGGGCACGAGGAAGGAGGTGCCGGCGAAGGCCGCCTCGTCGCCGAGCACGCGGTCGAGCTCGGTGGGGTGGCCGCAGGACTCGTGCACCTGCAGCGCCGCCTGGGTGCCGTCGAGGATGAGGGTCATCCGCCCCGCCGGGCAGGGGTCGGCGGTGAGCAGCGCCGCCGCCTCGCCGGCGATCCGCTCGGCGTGCTCGGGGAGGGCCATCTCCTCGATCGCCTCCCAGCCGGCGCAGAGCTGGTGGCGGCCGAAGCTGTTGGGATGGCTGCGGGTCTGCACCTCGTCGTCGCTGGTGGCGGTGGCGTCCATGCCCCCGCCGGACTCGACGATGGTCTGCTCCAGCCGCGCCCCCTCGCTGCTGGCGAAGAGCCGCCGCTCCCGGACGAACTCCAGCGAGCCGTCGCGCACCGTGACCGCGGGCACCCGGGCCATGGCGGCGTCGGCGGCGAGCAGCACCTCGATCTTGCGCTCCAGCGAGACCGTGAAGGGGTCGACGCCCACCGGCGTGTGGTACTCGCCGGTGGCCGGGGTGAGCGGCGCCAGCCGCACCGGGGCGCTGCGCAGCCGGGACCCGGCGCGGGCGATGCGCACCGCCCGGCGCGCCGCCTCCTCGGCTCCGCGGGCGTCGATGCGGTCGAGGCCGGCGAAGCCCCAGGCGCCGTCGACGACGACCCGCACGCCCACGCCCTCGTCGTCGTGGAGGGCGACCCGCGCCACCCGGCCGTTCTTGACCTCGACGGTCTGGACGGTGCGCACCACCACCCGGCAGTCGGCGTACGAGGCGCCGGCGACCACCGCCTCGTCGAGGGCCCGCTCGGCGACATCCCGCACGGGACCGATGCTACACGGGGCGCCGTCGCCTCAGGCGACCGCCGCGCGCTCCGCCAGCACCCGGTGCTCGATCACCTGCGGCTCGGCGGGCCGGCCGAGCAGGTAGCCCTGGGCGCCGTCGCACCGGAGCCGGCGGAGCACGGCGAGCTGCACCTCGGTCTCCACCCCCTCGGCGACGACCTCGAGCCCGAGCCCGTGGCCCATGGCGACGATCGCCGCCACCAGCGGGGCGCGGTCCTCGGTGTCGACGATCTCCTGGACGAACGTCTTGTCGATCTTCAGCTTGTCGCCGGGGAACTGGCGCAGGCTGGCCAGCATCGAGTAGCCGGTGCCGAAGTCGTCGATGGCGATCAGCACGCCCGTCGCCCGGAGCCGGTCCAGGGTCTGCCGCGCCGAGCGCTCCTGCTGCACCGCCACCCGCTCGGTGATCTCGAGCTCGAGGTCGGAGGGCACGAGGTGGTTGCGCTCGAGCACCTCGGCGACGCGCTCCACCAGCTCGCCGTCCTCGAACTCGGTGCCGCTGAGGTTGACGGCGACGCGCAGGCCGCCGGCGCCTGCCTCCCGCCAGGCCCTGGTCTGGGCGCAGGCGGTCTCCAGCACCCAGGCGTCGAGGGCACCGATCAGCCCCGCCTCCTCGGCGAGGGGGATGAAGCGGTCCGGCGGCACCATGCCGTGCACCGGGTGGCGCCAGCGGACCAGCGCCTCGACCCCGACGGTCTCGCCGCTGCGCAGGTCGATGATCGGCTGGTAGACGAGGTGGAGGTCGCCGGCGGTGACGGCGCGGCGCAGGTCGTGCTCGAGGGCGACCCGGTCGAGCGCGGCCTCGCGCATCCGCGGGCTGAAGACGACGTGGCGGCTGCGTCCCTGCGCCTTGGCCGCGTACATGGCGAGGTCGGCGTCGCGGAGCATCTCGTCGGCGCTCTGCCGGGTGGCGTCGCTGATGGCCACGCCGATGCTCACACCGAGGAAGATGTCGCGCTGCTCGACGGTGAAGGGCTGGCGCAGCGCCTCGACCAGCCGGTGGGCGACCGGGGTCACGTGGTCGGGTCCGCCGGCGTCCTCGAGGAGGATGGCGAACTCGTCGCCGCCGAGCCGCGCGGCGCTGTCGGAGGCGCGCAGGCAGTCGGTCAGCCGCTTCGCCACGGCGACGAGGAGGTGGTCGCCGGCGGCGTGGCCGAGGCTGTCGTTGACCGTCTTGAAGTTGTCGAGGTCGAGGAGGAGGAGCGCGAAGGGCCGCTGCGTGCGGCGCTGGCGGGCGAGCGCGTGGTCGATGCGGTCCTGGAGCAGCAGCCGGTTGGGCAGCCGGGTGAGCGGGTCGTGGAGCGCCTGGTCGCGGAGCTGCTCCTCCAGCCGCACCCGGTCGGTGATGTCCTGGGCGAGCACCAGCACCGCGTCGCGACCCTCGAAGTCGGTGGCGTGGGCGCTGATCTCCACCTCGATGAGGTCGCCGCCGCGGAGCCGGTGGCGCTGCTGCAGCCGGCGGACGTCGTGCTCGGTGGACGGGTCCCAGTGGCGCTCGATCCCCTGGTGCTCGGTGATGTCGGTGAGCCGGCTCTCGAGGAACTCCTCCTGGGAGTAGCCGTACTGGGCGACGGCGGCGTCGTTGACCGCGATGAAGCGCAGCGAGGCGGCGTCGACCACCCACATCGGGTGCGGGTTGGCGGCGAAGAGCACCCGGAAGCTGCGCTCGCTCATCCGCAGCGCCTCGTCCGCGGCGGCGCGCTCGCGCTCGTGGGCCGCCGACCGGCTGGCGAGGATGACCAGGTTGATCTGCAGGGCGGCCACCGGCGCCAGCGCGAAGGTGAAGCCCCACGGTCCGAAGTGGTCGCGGAGCACGACGAACGAGACCGCCGCGTATCCGTACATCAGGTGGTAGGTGCCGGCGGAGACCGCGGCGCGGGCGTGGGAGCGGAGCGGCCGCCCGGTGGCGAGGGTGATCACCCCCGCGACCAGGCCGTGGTTGATCAGGAAGTGGGCCGCCCCGGCACAGGTCCCGGCGAGAGCGAGGCGGAGCGGCATCGGGCCGCCCACCGGCAGGACCGCGCGATAGGTCGCCCACGCCGCCACCCCGCAGAGGAGGCTGTCGGAGAGGTTGAACAGGCTTCGGAACCAGCCGCTGCGGAAGCGCACGGCGATGGCCAGCATCTCGGCGAGCGAGGCCGCCGCCACCCCGAACGGGCCCGAGGTCATCGCCAGGCCGAGGTGGAGGAAGGAGGTTGCGTTGACGGTCATGCGCACGCTGCCGATCTGCGTGCTGGCCAGCGACATGGCGAGGATGGCGAGGCTGACCAGGCCCACCCCGGCCACGTCGGCGGGCGGGTTCATCCGCCAGCCGGTGAGGAGCAGCGCGACGGCGGCCACCGCGATGACGTAGATCACCAGCGGCCGCGTGTACCGCACCCGCGTGGGCGGCGGCTGTGGCCCCATCGCCCGTCTCACCGCGCCCGTGAGCCACCGGGCGCGGCGTGACCCAACCGCCCCCTGCGTTGGAATGGGCTGCTGCACGGTTGGATCGTATGGGCGGTTCACCGCCGGGCCGGCGACGTTCCCCCGTTGTCACCGCACGGCGGCAGGCGTGAGCGGACGCGCCACCCGCCCGTTACACGACCGGCCGGGGTGCCGCCTGGCGCAGCGGTCCGGTGACGGAGGCGGCGATCGCGGCGAGGGCGGCGGAGCAGGCCGCGAAGAGGGCACGGTCCCACCCCACGAGGGGAACCAGGGCGGCGGCGAGGACCGCGCCCAGGAGCATCCCCACGTACTGGGCGAGCACCAGTGCGGCACCGGCGCGGCCCAGCACCTCGGCCGGAGCGCGGAGCTGGAGCTCGGTCGAGCCCCACACCTGGTAGAGGCTGCCGGCGGCGGCGCTGGCGGCGAGGGGGAGCGCCGCCGTCGCCAGGCCCTGGGCCAGGGTGAGAACGGCCAGGAGGACGATCTCGGCGAGGGCCCCCACGACCAGGGTGCTGCGCAGCACCCTGGTGGTGCCCCGGCGCATCGCGGCGGTGCTGCCCAGCAGCGCGCCGGCGCCCACCGCGGCGTAGAGAGCGCCCACCCGGTCGGCGCCCCCGAACCGGTCGGCGGCGGCCAGCACCAGCACCGCCGAGGCGGTGGTCACCGCCAGCGCCCCTCCGAGGTAGGCCCCGGCCAGGGAGCGCAGGTGGCCGTCGGCCCAGATCACCCGCAGTCCCGCGGTGGCTCCGCGCAGCGGCCCCGCGGCCGCCCGCCCCCCGGCGGGCAGGCTGGCGAAGAGCAGCGCGGCGAGCGCGAAGCTGGCCGCGTCGATGCCGATCAGCAGCTCGGGGCGGTGGAAGATCGCCAGGAGCGGCACCGAGAGCGCCGGCGCGACCACCTGCGACGAGGACATCGCCGCGCTGACCAGCCCGTTGGCCCTGCTGAGCTCGTGCTCGACCACCAGCCGCGGCAGCAGCGCCAGCAGGGCGGGCCGGGCGGTGGCTCCGAGCAGCTGGGAGACCGCCACCGCGGCGTAGATGCTCCAGACCAGGTGGCGCTCCGCCGAGACGATGATCGAGGCCATGAGCAGGCCCTGGACGGCGGCCAGGGCGGCGGCGACCCGCTGCGGGGCGAGCCGGTCGGCGAGCTCGCCGCCCACCGCCGCTCCCGCCAGCCGGGGGACGACGCGAGCCAGCATGTAGGCGGCGGGGGCGGCGCTGGACCCGGTGAGCTGGAGCAGCAGGACGACGATGGCCACGGTGCTGAACCAGTCGCCGTAGAGCGACAGCGTCGAGGCGGTCAGGTAGCGCGGGAAGGGACGCGTCGCCGGGTCCTCGTCCTCGACCATCCCTCAGCCGGGCTGAGGCGTGGCCTCCGGGAGGGCACGGTCGAGCAGCTCGAGCGGCGTCTCCTCGGGCCTCCGGGTGAGCGGCGTCACCCGCGCCGCGGGGTGGAGGGCGCCCAGCGCGCGCGCCAGCCGGCCGGCCACCACCTCGGCGCCGGCGGCGTCGACGTCGGGGAGCAGCACCACCATCCTGCCGTCGGAGGCGCGGCCCACGGTGTCGGTGGTGCGCAGGGCGGCGCGGACGGCGGCGCCCAGTCCCGCTCCCGGGGCCCATACCCGAACCATGGAGAGCGGCCGCGGCGCCCCCGACTCCAGCTCGTCCTCGGCCTCCGCCCACAGCCGCGTCGCCCGCTCGTCGAGGCTGCGCGCCGCCAGCTGGTCGCGGGGGACGCCCAGGCCGCCCAGGCGGCGGTCGCGGTCCTCCTCGCGGCAGACGCGGAGCACCAGCGAGGTGAGCGCCTCGAGGCGGAAGGGCTTGACGATGACCCCGCGCAGGCCGAGCCGCGACCCCTCCTCGACCTGCTCGGGCCCGGGCACCACGGTGGTGCACCAGACCACCACCGGGCTCCGGTCGCGGTGCAGCTCGCGGAGCAGGCGCATGGTGGCCAGCGCGTCGATGCCCGGGCTGCGCGGCTCGACCACCATCAGGTCGGGGCGCCGGTCGATGGAGCGCTGCACCGCCGCCGCCGGGGAGCCGAAGCTCTCGACGCTGAAGCCGGCGATGCGCAGGAGGGTGGTGGAGATCAGCTGCATGCTCGACGAGGCGTCGACCACGAAGGCGCAGCGGGGGCCGATGGCCTGGTCGGGGCGGACTCTCCCGGTGCCCTCGGTGACCACCTCGACCGGCGCGGGGACGCTCTCGGCCATGCCGGATGGCTGGGCAGGGGTCTCGTCGGCCATCCATCACCTCGAGTGCTGCGGCGCCGCGCTGAGCGAGCGTCCGCGCAGTATCCGACGTCGAGGATGGCTTGTGAAGGGTTTGCGCGATCGGGAGTGCGCCCCCCTGCGTCCCCGGCGCGCCGCGGCGCACGTCGGGGACACTCGAGGATCGCTCTCTCCGCGGCCGGTCGTCACCGGCCCCGGGCGCATGTGCTCAGACGCGCGGTTTGCGACAGCGTCGCCACAGAGCGGTCATCACCGCCCCGTATGCTGCCCATGGCTGCGGGGTGATCAGCTCCAGTTGGTGTTGAACTCGTGGCCGGTCCAGGTCGCCATTCCGAATCACCTCCTCTGTCGTGGTCTCCGGGGAGCGGTGCAACGCCTTCCCGGGCGGAGAACCCCGTCACCAGGTGGTGCTCGGGATGCCCTGTGGGAACGACGCCCCGTCGGAAATACTTGCGGTGCCACCGGACTCTCATGTCCGCTCGGTGTCCGCGTCCTCCAGCGAGTCCACCCAGCGCGCGTGGCGGCGGCGCGCGAAGTCGAGCATCACCCGCCCGGTGACGATGCCCCGCAGCGCCCCCCGGGTGGAGGGCAGCAGGAGCGCGATCACCAGGTGCCCGACGACCAGCGGGTACATCGCCCTCATCAGCAGCAGGTGCCAGGTGTCGGCGGCACCGCTGAGGCTGCTGGGCAGACTGCCGCCGCCGAACATCAGCGTGCCGGTCACGGTCAGCCCCACGGTGGCGGCGGCGGTGAGCACCGTGTTGAGCTTCTGGCCCGCGTTGAACCGTCCCTGGGGCGGCAGCGGGCGGCGGCGCAGGCGCGCCGGCAGCCACACCCGGACCAGCCAGCGGGCGTCGTCGCGGTCGAACCACTCGACGTCGCGCCACAGCCTCCGCAGCGTGCCCGGGCTGCCCGCGGCGAGCAGGAGGAAGAGCGCGCAGAGCGCGACCGCGGCGTCGAGGTGGATGGTGCGCATCAGCTCGCGGCGGTCGAGCACCGGGTTGTCGCCGGGACCCAGGTACAGGCCGAGGCCGCTGAGCAGGAGGATCAGGAAGAGGAGCGCGTAGCTCCAGTGCAGGGTGCGCTCCGCCCTGGTGAACCTCTCCACCAGCCGCGGGCGCGGCTCATCCACGGCTCGGCGGCGGGGTGTAGACGTAGGCGTCGTCGTCCCAGCCGCGCTGCTCCCAGAAGCCGAGGTCGTGCACCGGCTTCACCTCGATGCGGCGCACCCACTTCACGTTCTTGTAGCCATACATGTCAGGAACGATCAGCCGGAGGGGAGCGCCCTGCTCGCGGATCAGCGGGCGCCCGTTCAGCTCCCAGGCGAGCAGGGCGTGGTCGCTGCGCGCCTGGCCCATGGTGAGGCTGTCGGTGTAGACGCCGTCGCCGGCGTAGAAGGTGACGTGCCGGGCGCCGCCGTTGGGACGGTTGGCGTCGATGAGGTCGCGCACCCGCACCCCGCGCCAGATGCAGTCGCGCACCCGCCAGCCGGTGACGCAGCGGAACGTGGAGCGGATGGCCACGTTGGGAAACGCCTGCAGGTCGGCGAGCCGCAGGGTCATCGACCCGCCCAGCCCGGCGCCGTCGACGGTCAGCCGCCAGGAGCGCTCGCTGAGGCTGGGGACGTCGGCGACCGAGTAGTAGCGGAAGCGCTCCGACTGGACGACGTTGGGATGGATCCCCTCCACCGGCTCGCGGTCGTCGGGGGTCATCGCCCCCACCGGCACCGCGGTGGCGACGTTGCCCGGGGTCGCGTCGTCGCCGGCGTAGGCGAAGCGGGTGACGGTGAGCCCGGCGGCACCGGCGCCGAGCAGGACGAGGAAGAGCCGGCGACCCACCGGCCGGCCGCGGAGCACGTCCTCGGGGGCATCGCTCATGCGCCGGTTATACGCCCGGAGGTGTGACCGGCGGATGACGCGTGCGAGACGGCGCGGCGCCCCCCACACTGGTGCCGTCGCCGCCGGGGACGAGGAGACGCGCGCCATGGACCACGGGCTCACCCGACGTGAGGTGCTGGCGGCGGGGGCTGCCGGCGGCGTCGCGCTGGGAGTCGCCTCGCTGCTCGGCCATCCACTGGTCGAGCGGGCGCTCGCCGCGGCGCCCGCCTGCGGCCGGCTCACCGACATCGAGCACATCGTCATCCTGGTCCAGGAGAACCGCTCCTTCGACCACTACCTGGGGACCCTCCGCGGGGTCCGCGGCTTCGCCGACCCGGCGGTGCCGGCGCTCGGCGACGGCAGCGGGCTGTCGATCCTCGCCCAGCCCGGATATCCGGGCGGCGTGCGCGGCGGCCACCTCCTTCCCTTCCGGCTGGACAGCTTCCACAACGGTGAGTGCACCCACGACATCGGCCACGGCTGGGGGCCGCAGCACACCTACTGGAACGGCGGCCGGCTCGACGGCTTCGTGCGCGGCCACCTCGCCGTCGACGGCGCCGCCAACGGGCCGCTGACGATGGGCTACTACACCCGCGCCGACCTGCCCCTCCACCACGCGCTCGCCGACGCCTTCACCGTGTGCGACCGATACCACTGCTCGGTGCTCGGCCCCACCGATCCCAACCGCCTCTACACGGTGGCGGCGTCGCTCGACCCCGGGGGCACCCACGGCGGCCCCATCCTCAGCACCAGCTCGACCCGGGTCGAGCGCTTCGGCACCCTCACCCACACCACCATGCCCGAGCAGCTGGAGACGCGCGGCATCAGCTGGAAGGTGTACGCCAGCCCCGACGGCAACTATGGCGACAACGTGCTGCCGTACTTCCGGAACATCCTCACCAACCCGATCCTCGCGGCCAGGGCGCTGCTACCCACCTTCCCCGGCACCTTCGAGCTCGACTGCGCGCTGGGCGCGCTGCCGCAGGTGTCGTGGGTGCTCGCGCCGCTGCTGCAGAGCGGGCATCCCCCGTCGCCGGTCGAGCTCGGCGAGCTCGCCATCGCGCAGGTGCTGACCGCGCTGACCGGCAACCCGGCGCTGTGGGCGAGGACCGCGCTTCTGGTCACCTATGACGAGAACGGCGGCTTCTTCGACCACGTTCCCCCGCCGGTACCGCCCCCCGGGACCGAGGGTGAGCGGCTGACCGTCAGCCCGCTCCCGGCCGCGGCCGGGGGCGTCGGCGGGCCCATCGGCCTCGGCTTCCGGGTGCCGATGCTGGTGGTCTCGCCCTTCAGCCGCGGCGGCCTCGTCAGCTCCGACGTCTTCGACCACACCTCGCTGCTGCGCCTCATCGAGACCCGCTTCGGCGCCGAGGTGCCCAACCTCACCGCCTGGCGGCGCGCCGCGGTGGGCGACCTCACCTCCGCCTTCAACCTCGCCGCCCCCGACCCCTCGGTGCCGCCCCTTCCCCGGCCGTCGGCCCTCGACCCGCGGGTCACCACCAGCACCTGCGTGCTCAGTGCCCCGGCGAGCGCGCTCGGCGACAACGTCCCGGGCCTGGGGGCGCTGACCTCCACGCTGGCGCAGCGCTACCCGGTGACGGTGAACAGCGCGCCGCCGGCGCAGGAGCCGGGGGTGGCCCGCAGGCCGAGCGGGCCGGTGGCGTGCGCCGCCTCGCCTCCGCCGCCGTCCGGGCCGCTGCGGACGGTGCTCGACGGGCT
>JAQBPH010000127.1:0-4905 GCA_028287625.1 Chloroflexota bacterium
CGGCGCTCGCGGTGGCCGTCCTGGCAGTGGTCGTGGCCGGCCTGGTGGTGGTCGGAGTGATCTTCAACCGGGTGGCGGGGAAGGACTCGAGCCCCGGCGTCGCCAGCGCCTCGCCGTCGCCGACCGCCCAGATCAGCGCCACCCCCGCGCCCACGGCGGCACCCGCCCCGGCGGCCGGCACCATCGCCTACGCCGACTGTTCGAAGGCGAGCTTCGGGCCGCCGCTGGCGCCCTTCCAGCCGCCGGCCGTCGACCTCCACAAGTACTCCGCCGCGCCGCCGATACAGCTCGCCATCGGCAAGCTGTACCAGGCGACCATCACCACCCCGCGCGGGAAGATCGTGCTCTGCCTGCAGCCCGCCCTCGCGTTCGCCTCGGTGAACAACTTCGTCGCCCTGGCCCGCAACCACTTCTACGACGGCCTCACCTTCCACCGGGTGGAGGCGAACTTCGTGATCCAGGGCGGCGACCCCAAGGGCGACGGCACCGGCGGCCCCGGCTACTCCTTCCCCGACGAGCCGGTCCACAACGCCTACGTGGACGGCGCCGTG
This sequence comes from Chloroflexota bacterium, assembly GCA_028287625.1. GTDB lineage: Bacteria > Chloroflexota > Dormibacteria > Aeolococcales > Aeolococcaceae > CF-96. The sequence continues at coordinate 552 of JAQBPH010000127.1, forward strand.
GCCATGGCCAACTCCGGCCCCAACACCAACGGCTCGCAGTTCTTCATCTGCACCGGCACGCAGTGCTCGTCGCTGCAGCCGCAGTACAACCTCTTCGGCAAGGTGCAGAGCGGGCTGGACATCGCCAAGCTGACCCAGAAGGGCGACGTCATGGCCATCAGCGTCTCCGAGCAGAGGTGAGCGGGCCGCGCTCGGCGGAGGTCATGCGCCGGGCGCGGGCGCTGATGCCGGGCGGCGTGAGCAGCCCGGTGCGCGCCTTCGCCGCGGTGGGCGGCGAGCCACCGGTGTTCGCCTCCGGACGCGGCTGCCGTCTGGTCGACGAGGACGGCCGCGAGTATGTCGACTTCGTGCTCGCCTACGGTCCGCTCATCCTCGGCCACGACCACCCCGCGATCCGCGACGCCATCGCCGGGCGGCTGCCGCTGGGCACCGCCTACGGTGGCCCCACCGCCCTCGAGGTCGAGCTCGCGGGGCGGGTGGTGGCGGCGGTGCCGTCGATCGAGATGGTCCGCTTCGTCAACTCCGGCACCGAGGCGACGATGTCGGCGCTGCGCCTGGCCCGGGCGGCCACCGGCCGCGACCGGGTGGTGAAGTGCGCCGGCGGCTATCACGGGCACGCCGACCTGCTCCTCGTCGAGGCGGGCTCGGGGGTGGCCACCCTGGGGATCCCGGGGTCGCCGGGGGTGCCGGAGGCGGCGGTGCGCGACACCCTCACCGTGCCCTTCAACGACGCGGGGGCGGTCGAGGCGCTGTTCGCCGCGCAGGGCGAGCGCATCGCCGCGGTGATCGTCGAGCCGGTGGCGGGCAACATGGGCTGCGTGCCGCCGCGGCCCGGCTATCTCCAGGCGCTGCGGGCGATCACCGAGCGTCACGGCGCCCTGCTGGTCTTCGACGAGGTGATGACCGGCTTCCGGGTCGCCTACGGGGGCGCCCAGTCGCTCTACGGGGTGACCCCCGACCTCACCTGCCTCGGCAAGGTGATCGGCGGCGGCCTGCCGGTGGGCGCCTACGGCGGCCCGGCGGCGCTGATGTCCCAGGTCGCACCGGTCGGCCCCGTCTACCAGGCGGGCACGCTGAGCGGGAACCCGCTGGCGATGGCGGCGGGCTGCGCCGCTCTCGATGCCCTCAGCGACGGCGCCGCCTACGCGCGTCTCGAGGTCCTCGGCGCCCGCCTGGCCACCGGGTTCGCCGCCGCCGCCGAGGAGAGCGGCACCCCCTGCGCCGTCAACCGGGTGGGGAGCATGCTCACCCCCTTCCTCGCGGTCGCCGAGGTCACCGACTACGCCACCGCCCGCGGCGCCGACGCCGCGTCCTTCCGCCGCCTCCACGCCGCCTGGCTGGCGGCCGGCGTGTTCTGGCCCCCCTCCCAGTTCGAGGCCGGGTTCCTCAGCACCGCACACGGCGAGGCCGAGGTCGACCGCGCTGTCGAGGTCTTCGCCGCCACCCTCACGGCCGATCCATCCGGTGCCCGCTGAGCTGCGCACGACCCGCGGCGGGGTCTCAGTCCACTCTCAGGGGACGCCGGAAAGCCCGGTGGTAGACTGCTCCCGATCCCGACACTCGACTCGCGACGCGGTTGGTCGCGGGGCGCGGAGGCCCTCGAATGCCCTTCATCAACCCGGGCCACTTCTGGCTGATCCTCCTCCTGCTCGTCGTCGTCCTCATCATCTGGGGCCCGGGCAAGCTGCCCGACGTCGGCGCGGGGATGGGCCGCGCCATCCGGGAGTTCAAGAAGGCCACCAACGAGGTGAAGGACTCCGTGGTGAATGCGTCGAGCACGCACAGCGAGCCCCCCAGCGAGCCCACCTCGCATGCCGGCACCAGCACGGCGCCGAAGCCCGAGGTCAGCGAGGAGCCCAGGACCCCGGTCTGACCGGGTCGGTCCTCGGCGCACGGCCGGTCCACCCCGGTTCCCCGGGGAGGCACCGGCCGCAGTGCTTAATACGGGGCTGCGGCGTGCCGCACGCCCCCCACGGGGGTGAGAACCGGCAGTGCGGGGCGTCGTGACAGCGGACGAGCGCCGGATGACCATCATCGAGCACCTCGAGGAGCTCCGGAGGGTGCTGATGATCTCCGTCGGCGCCTGGGTGGTGGCGACCGTCGGCGCCTTCTTCTTCCACGACCGGCTGCTCCGGCTGCTGGAGAAGCCGCTCACGGACGTGCTCGGCAAGGGGCGGCACATCGTCACCGTGCCGATCGTCACCACCCCCACCGAGCCACTGACGATCCCGCTCAAGGTGTCGGCGATCGCCGGCTTCACCATCGCCCTGCCGATCATCCTCTGGCAGGTGTGGACCTTCGTCTCGCCGGGGCTGCGCCAGGCGGAGCGCAAGTTCGCCTGGCCCTTCATCGTCTCCGCCGTGCTGCTCTTCGCAGTGGGCGCCTGCTTCGCCTACTTCGTGATGCCGGTGGGGCTCAACTTCCTCGCCGGCTTCCTCGGCACCAACGCGGAGTTCCTTCCCGACCTCAACGCCTACCTCACCTTCTTCACCCTGCTCATCGTCATCTTCGGGGTGACCTTCGAGCTGCCCATCGCGATCGTCATGCTGGGCCTGCTCGGGATCGTCTCCTCACGCTGGCTGCGCACCCGTCGCAAGGGCATCTGGGTGGGGATCGTCTTCGTGGCCCTGGTGGTGACCCCGGGTGCCGATCCCTTCACCCCGACCGCGCTCTTCCTGCCCCTGATCGTCCTCTTCGAGGCGAGCATCGTGGTGCTCGACAAGGTGCTCAAGCGCTAGCGAGACGGCCCACTCCTCAGGAGGAGCGGATCGACCGCGCCGACCCGTTGGTGCGCGAGCCACCGCCGGACGCGCTGGGCCGAAGGCCGCCCCCCGACGCGCCCGTGGGGGAGTGGCCGCCAGCGGACGAGCCGCCGCCGGACGAGCCGCCACCGGGACGGTGCCCCTGCGGGACGCCCACCGGGGTGCCGGCGCCGAGCGGGCAGCTCCACGGGTAGGGCTGGCAGGCGGAGGCCTCCTGCGCCTCGGGATACGCGCAGTGCGAGCTCGGGGTGCCGGTGAGGTGGTCGTCGGCGTCGCCGTCGCCGTCGCACTGGCCGTTGTGGGGGCTGCCCGGCGCGGCCAGGCCGAAGTCGTGGAAGACGATGGGGTCCGAGGGGGTGCCCGCGTAGCTGCCCGTCGACGGCCAGGTCGCGGTGGTGCCGTCGGGGTAGACCGCGGTGACGGTGGCGCTGACCGCTCCGCCCGAGCCGACGGTGAGGGTGGCCGCCTCGGAGCGGCATGCGCTGCCGCCCTCGCAGGGCGCGTACCCCTCCGGGTTGGTCGTGTTGCCCGGTGGCGTGACCGTCTGCCTGATGGTGTACGTGCCGGGACCCGGCGCCGCGAAGCTGGCGCAGCCCCGGCCGGCTGCACAGTTGCCCTGCTGGAGCGGGCAGCCCGCCGAGACGCCCACCGATCCGGCGCCGGTGGAGGCATCGGTCACCGTGATCGACACGCCGCCCCCGCCGACCACGTAGGCGGCGCCGCCCAGCGCCTGCTTGCAGGAGTCCATGGTCTGGATCCAGACCCCGCCGCCACCGCTCCCACCCGGTCGGTGGGAGCTCGCCGCCGCCGGGCCGGCCCCGGTGGCGAAGGCGCTGCCGCACGCGGCGAACGCCAGCGAGACCGAGGCGACAGCGAATCGCAGGCGCATCGAGCGCATCGTCCATCCTCCCTTCCCTGGCGGCGGCCTGCCGGGGCAGCCGTCTCCCGCCCATCTACAACGCAGCGGGAGCGCGAACCTTGCGCGGCGGCGGTCAGGAGCCGCCGGCGCTCCCCGGGCTGAGGGTGGGGGAGGGGCCGGCCGGAGCCACCGAGATGGTGCCGGTCATCTGCGGGTGATAGCGGCAGTGGAAGGCGATCGCCCCCGCGCCCGGGGTGATGAAGGCCACGGTGTTGAGCTCGCCGGGGTCGGCGTCCGCGCTGGCGTGCACCGAGTCGGCGGTGAACGAGTGCTCCACCCCGCCCGCGTTGACCAGGGTGACGGTGACCAGCGACCCCGCGGGCACCACCGCCGTGGCGGGGTCGAAGCGGAGGTCGCGGGCGGTGATGCGGAGCTGCTCGCCGCCGGGGTTGTCGCCCGCGGTGGTCCCGCAGCCGGCGGCGCCGAGGCCGAGGCCGAGGCCGAGCACCGCGGCGGCCGGGGCACGGCCGGTCACACCACCAGGACCTCGACCCGGTCGCCGGCCACCCGCGACCGCAGCCGGGGGAGGGGGGAGGTGAGGTACTCGCGGTCCACCGGGGCGCCCTGGAGGTCGAAGGAGGCACCGTGGCAGGGGCAGAGGAGGCTCCTGGCACGGGCCTCGAGGAGGCATCCCATGTGGGTGCAGACCGCCGAGAGCGCGTGCACGCTGCCG
>JAQBPH010000130.1:0-4240 GCA_028287625.1 Chloroflexota bacterium
AGGTCGGACGTCGACCCCTACGACGTGCTCCTGGGGCTGAGCGGCGTGTCCCTGGCAGCGGGCGAGCCCGCACAGCGCGCGCAGGCCGGTCGCCTCCTCGACCTGCTCGTCGACGGCCTGCGCCACCGCGCAGGAACCGGGCTGAATCGTCGGCAGCAGCCGCAGACCGCCACCAACGCGTCGCGGCCCAACCTTCAGAGGGTGGGGACTTCGTCACAGCCGCTCGGGATGCCCGGCCCTACGGGCGGCGTCGGCGGCTCCGACCAGTCTTCGGGCGCAGCCTACGGCTCATGGAGCCAGCCAAGCCTGGACGGCAAGGGATAGGGATGAGGAGGCCGTCCACGGTAGGCCACCCTCGGTCAGGTCAGGGTGCTCTCCCTCGAAGGCCGAGGTTACGACCACTCATACGACCACCCGCCCCGTACCCCGGCGAACGCACCCGCCCGTGGGCGACCGTCGCCGCGTTCGTGGCGACCGCCGTGGCGGGACCTTCCGGACGTCCCCGAACGCCTGAGCGGCCAACTGGCGACGTCGCGGGCAAGGAACCCCTCCGACGTGCGTTAAGGCTCCAGGGCGGTCTGATCTGAGCGGGCTCACCGGAACGAGGGGCAGCGATGCGACGGTGGATAGCTCCCGGTGTACTCGCTGCTGGGGCGACCATGCTGGTGTTGACCTGGCCGTTCCCCAATGTCTCGGTCGAGGCGGCCACCTCACCGGTGGCCACTTCCGCGGCGACCAACTCGAATCCCTGCACCGCCCCACACCCAATCTCTGCAAGCTGTGTTTGGGAGCCAGGCGGCGGTGCATCCGTGGTGGACCACTCTTACGACGCGCCCACTACGCCCGTCGATGGGACCATCCGTCTCAAGCCGCTGCGCCCCTCGCTTCTCTTCCACAGCACCCCCCCTGCGCCGGGCACGCCGTAGGAGCGACTCGAAGCTGAAGGCGCACTGAGCACGGCTGGCAATTCGACTCAGCGAAGCCACCGCACTCTCGTCGACGCCGGCATGTGCCGCTCGGTCTCGCTGTGGCTGACCACAGCGGCGGTGGATCAGCTCGAGGAGCGGCTGCCCGGCCGGGCAGTGCGGCGCTCCGGAGGCGCGGATTCACCGCTTCGTTCGCGGAGGTGCATGGAGCAGCGCTCCTCCTCCCACGCTCCATTGCCCTCGAGGAGCCGGCGAAGCAGCCTGCGGAGCACGCGAATGTCGGCGTCGGAGAGATGGCGCGAGAAGCTCTGCTCCAGCGTTTCGAGGAAGGCTCCCTGGGCGCGATCGAAGGCCTCCGCCCCCGCGGGCGTGATTCGCGTGAGCACCACGCGGCGGTTCTCGGGCGGCACCTCCCGGCGAACCAGCCCGCTGTGCACGAGCCGATCGACGATCCTGGTGATGCCGCTCTTGCTGACCAGCAGCAGGCCGGCGAGGTCGACCATCCTCAGGCCGGAGCCGGCCACCGAGAGCCGCGAGAGGACCTCGAACTCGGCCAGGGACAGGCCCGTCGAGGCCTTGAGCGCCTGCTGGAGGGCGTTCTCGACCACCTGGTTGGCCTGGAGCAGGTGGACCCACGCCCCCACCCGTTCCTGATTCGTGGATGCCATTGACCTAAGTGTACGCATCAACAGTTGACATGTGAACGTTACGCACGGTATGGTTGAACGCGCAACCGTATATCCACGAAGGAGAAGGCCAAGGTGTCTGTCGCCTCCGCCGTCGTCTCGATCGTCCTCGCGGTTCTCCTCGTCGCGTCGGCGGTGATGAAGTTCAGGAAGCAGGACCAGGTGGTCGCCATGATCACCGGTCTCGGTGTGCCGCTCAGCTGGTTCCCGTTCCTCGGTGCGGCTGAGGTGGCGGGAGCCGTCGGGCTGGTTGTGGGGCTCGCCGTCCCACCGGTCGGCATCGCGGCGGCCATCGGGGTCATCGTCTACTTCATCGGTGCCGTCGTCACCCATCTGCGGGCCGGCGATCATGCCCTCGTCTCACCGCTGATGCCCGGGCTGCTCGCCGTGGCCGCCCTGGCGCTGCGCATCGCCTCGGCGTGAACCAGGGCGGCCCCGGCCGCCAGCCGGCACCTCCGCCCAGCTGTGGGGGCATTCTCATTCCAGTGACCTGGCACAACGCCGCAGGAACTCCGCCGGCGCCAGGATTGGCGCACCCGACGTGCGAGGTGTGGCTCACGGCCGGAGTGCAGCACTCAGCGCGACGAGGATGCTCAGCAGAAGCAGCCATGCTCCGTTGACCAGCTCGGCGACCTTGGTGGCGTTCGGATCGCCGAGCGGGCGTCTGGGCGTCGGGCCGCGGTGGGAAAGCCAGATGGCCAGCAATGCGACACAGATCGCTGCGGCGTCGGCCAGGTAGTCGGCTCCCTCGGCAAGCACACCGATCGAGTGGGCGGTGAGGCCGACGATCACCAACGGTCCGCCCGCACGGAATGCCGGTAGCGCGCTTGATGCCCCTCGGCCGGCTCGACGGCACGCTGCGGTCGGTTCGTTCGCCTGGACGGGGAGCAGAGACGCGAACAGTGTGACTGCCGTCTGTGCTCGAATGAGCCGAGCGGCGGACGTGGATGCGTGGCGGCGCTGGCGCCTCGTGTCTTCCGTCATCTACAGTCTCGGTCGAGTGCACGGCGCCGACGCCGGTGAGCTCACGCCACTGGGGGATTTGGTCACAAGGACGAGACCAGAGCGGTAGCGCGTGCCGACTTCATCTTCATCCTGGGCCAGCGAGGGACGGGGGGCCGACGCCTTGGAGGATGGCCATGGTTTCCAGACGAACACGTCCACGAGTTCTTCTCAAGAGCGGCGCGAAGGTCGCGGTGGGCTGGCTGCTCGGAACGACCGCTCTGATAGCGGCGACCGCTGTGCTGCACCACGTGCAGCCCGCCGCCGGTGCGACGAGCATCACGCTGCGGCCGCTGGCGACCGGCTTCAACAACCCGATCGACGTCGGGTATCACCAGCCCACCGACAAGATCCTGCTGTCGGTCAACTATTCCAGCGGGGTGCCGAACAACTTCGACCTGATCGCCGCGGACGGATCCCATACGCCGTTCAGCGCCGTCAAGGGGCTCACCGACGAGGTGTACATCGCGAGCGTGCGCAGCAGCCCGTGCCAGGCCGGTTTCACCGTCGGCCAGTCGTTCGTCGGAACCGGCACCCCGGGAGTGATCGCCCGGATCAGCCCGGACGGGTCACAGGTCGTCAACCCCTGGGTGACGCTCCCCGGCGAGACCGGCCTTCTGCGCGGCGGACTGGCCCAGGACAGGTACTGCGTCTTCGGCGGAGACCTCATCGTGACCACGACGACCGGAGACGTCTGGCGCGTGACCAGCGCCGGCGTGCCCCACGAGGTGGCGGCTCACCTCGCCGCCCCGAACTCGTTCGAGGGTCCGACGACGGTGCCGAACGACCCTCGGTACGGGCCCTGGGCGGGAACGGTGCTGGTCACGAACGAGGCCGACGGGTGCGTCTACAGCGTCACCGCCGCGGGAAAGGCCACCTGCAGCAAGTTCGGGTTCGACGCCGAGAGCGTGCGCGTCATCCCGCCGGGTGAGAACTACTACGCCGTCGACTTCGCCGACCACTCGGTGCTGACCGCGGCCGCGTCCGAGTTCGTGGGCATCGTGGGTGACCTGCTCGTGGCGAACGAGGACGGTGTCCTGCAGCACGTGCGCTACGACCCCGGCACCAGGGCGTTCACCGCCGAGCAGGTCGCAAAGGTGGGGCAGTTCGAGGGCACCACGTTCGCGCCGGCGACGGTCGCCGTGGTCACACCGGTTCCGACACCCGCTCCCACCCCCACGCCATGCACCGGCGTGTCCATCGGCGGCCAGTGCATCGTCCTCCCCGTGACCACGACCACGACGACCACCTCGGCCGGCACGCCGACGACGCCGGCGACCGGCGGTACGACGACGACAGCCACGGCGGGCGCTGTGCTCGGAGTGTCGACGATCTCAGGCGGACTCTCGGTGCCCAGCACCGGGGGGGCGGGGACGCGGGACGCCGTGCTGCTGGGAGCCCTTCTCGTGGCCGGCGCCGTGACGGCGGGAGGGGCGTCTCTGTGGACGGCACGCACCCGCCGCCGGGGCGCTGAGTAGCCGAGCGTCAGGAGCGCCGCCGGGACGGGAACGCCCCCCGGCTGCCCCAGCTGCGCTCGACGGAGGGGCCGGATCGCGAGATCCGGCCTCTCCGCTCGAGATCGCGCAGAGGACGACGGGATCAGCGCATTCGCGGTGGAGGTCCGGC
>JAQBPH010000139.1:0-8413 GCA_028287625.1 Chloroflexota bacterium
GCCCTCGACGGCGGCGACCCCGGGCCGGCGGCCGCGCTGCCGGGAGCGCTCGACGACGAGGACGAGGAGGGTCGGGACCCCGAGGTGCTGCGCCTGGCAGCTCTCGCCGCCGTCCGCACCGGTCGGGTCCGCGCCGCCCGGCTGGCGGCGCTCCGGGCCTCCCAGCTCGACCCCGCCCGGTGGGACGCCCTGCTCGACACCGGGGTGGCGCTCTGCCGCCGCGGTCGCTTCGCCGAGGGGGTGCGGCTGCTGGAGCGGGGCGCCGAGCTCTCCGGGCGCTCCCCGGCGGCGCTGCTGGTGCTCGCCGCCGGCGACGCCGTGGCCGGACGGCTGCGTGAGGCGGCGAGCGCCCTCGAGGAGGCGGGTGGGGTCAGCGGACCCCCAGCACCGTGACCTCGAGCTGGAGGAGGAGGACGCCGGCACCGCAGAGGCCGACCCCGAGGACGAGGTGCGCCCAGCGGATCGGCCGTCGGCCGGCGGCGCGGCGCACCCGGCTGACCAGGGTCACCACCACGATCCCCAGGCCGGCGGCCAGGAGGATCGCGGCGGGCACGCCGATCAGGCTGCTGAGCACGTCGCGCACCGCCCCAGCCTACCCGGGGACCGGCCCGCCCCGGGTCGCCCCGTACCATGGGGGGCGGACCCATGACCCTTCCCGTCTCCACTCTCGACCAGGCTGCCCTTCGCGACCTCGCCGCTCGGCTCGGCCTGCCCGCCTGGCGGGGCACCCAGCTCCACGAGGCGGTGTGGCGGCCGGGCGCCGCCTCGCTCGACGACGTGCGCCAGCTGCCGGCCGCGGCGCGCAGCGCGCTGGAGGCGGAGGTCCGCTTCAGCACCGTCCAGGTGATCGCCGAGACCGAGGCCGACGGCGGCGCCACGGTGAAGCTGCTGCTCGGCCTCGCGGGCGGGCTGACCGTCGAGACCGTGGCCATGGAGACGCCCGCGGCGGCGGGGCGCGCGCGGCGGGCCACGGTGTGCGTGAGCACCCAGGTGGGCTGTGCGGTGGGCTGCCCGTTCTGCGCCACCGGGCGGGCGGGGCTGCGCCGGAGCTGCTCGGCGGCGGAGATCGTCGACCAGGTGCGGGCGGCGGCGGCTGCGCTGCACCGGCGCGGCCTTGGCCCGGTCACCCACGCCGTCTACATGGGGATGGGTGAGCCGCTGGCCAACTACGACGCCACCGTCGCCTCGCTCCGGCTGCTCGCCGGCGAGGCCCGGATCAGCCCGCGCCGGATCACCGTCTCCACCAGCGGGGTGGTGCCGGCCATCGACCGGCTGGGGGCGGAGGGGCTGCCGGTCACCCTCGCCATCTCGCTCCACGCTGCCGACGACGCCCTCCGCGACCGCCTCGTCCCCCTCAACCGCGCCCACCCCATCGCCAGCCTGATGGCCGCGGGGACCGGCTACGCGGAGGCCACCGGCCGGCGCATCTCCCTGGAGTGGTGCCTGATCGGGGGCGTCAACGACTCCGAGGAGCAGGCGGCCGGGCTGCGCCGGCTGGCCCATGCCGCCCGGGCCCACGTCAACGTCATCCCCATGAACCACGTCGAGGGAAGCCCCTGGGGACCGCCCGACGAGGCGGCCACCCGCCGCTTCCTCGCCGGGCTTCGCGGGGTGCGCACCACCGTCCGCGACACTCGGGGAGCGGCCACGGAGGCCGCCTGTGGCCAGCTCCGCGCCAGCCTGGAGCCGCGCCGGGCGCTGCGGCCCGACGGCACCCTGGCTCCGCCGCGACCGGCCGCCCGCCCCTCCCGGTGACCGCCGCCGCGGACCGCGCCGTGGACGAGAGGCTCATGGACGCGGCCCTGGCCGCGGCGGCCTCCGCCGGCTTCGCCACCAGCCCCAACCCGATGGTGGGGGCGGTGGTCGCCCGCGACGGCGAGATCGTCGCCACCGGTCTCCACCGCCGCGCCGGCCAGCCCCACGCCGAGGTCGAGGCGCTGCGCCTCGCCGGCGAGCGGGCTCGCGGCGCCGACCTCTACGTCACCCTCGAGCCCTGCAGCCACCAGGGCCGCACCCCGCCATGCGTCGACGCGGTGATCGCCGCCGGGGTCGCCCGCTGCGTGGTCGCCATGGTCGACCCCAACCCCCGGGTCGCCGGCCGCGGCGCCGCCGCCCTGCGCGCCGCCGGCATCGAGGTCGAGGTGGGGATGCGCGAGCGCCAGGCCCGCCGCCTCAACCAGTTCTACGTCACCCACATCACCACCGGGCGGCCCTTCGTGACCGCCAGGTTCGCGATGTCGCTCGACGGGCGCATCGCCACCCGCACCGGCGAGTCGCGGTGGATCACCTCGGCCGAGGCGCGGCTGGAGGGCCACCGGCTGCGCCACGCCCACGACGCCATCCTGGTGGGCGTGGGCACGGCGCTCCGCGACGACCCCGAGCTCACCACCCGGCTGCCCGGCGGCGGCGGCCGCTCTCCGCTGCGGGTGGTGGTGGACAGCGGCCTGCGCCTCCCCGCCACCGCCCGCCTGCTCCGGGCCGGCCCCCCCGGGGTGCTGCTCGCCACCACCGACCGTGCCCCCGCCGGCCGGCGCCGCGCCCTGGAGGCCGCCGGGGCGGAGGTGGTGGTGCTGCCCGAGGCCGGCGGCCGGGTCGACCTGCGCGCCCTCCTCGAGCACCTCGGCGCCCGGGGCTGCATCAGCCTCCTCGTCGAGGGCGGCGCGGAGGTGCACGGCGGCGTCTTCGACGCCGGCGCGGTCGACCGGGTGGTGGCGTTCGTCGCCCCGCGGGTGATCGGCGGAACCGGCTCGCCCGGGGCGGTGGGCGGTCGCGGTGTCGACAAGCTCGCCGCGGCGCTGCCGCTCCGCGAGGTGGAGGTGGGCCGTGCCGGACCCGACCTCGTGGTCACGGCGTACTGCGAGCGGTGAGCGCCGCGGAGGGCGCGCTCGTCGAGGTCGAGGTCCGGCTGCTGCCGCCGTCGGCGGAGGCGGACGCGGCGCTGGTCGCCGCCCTGACCGAGCTGGTCAACGCCGCCTATGCCCGCGGTGAGGAGGGGATCTGGCGCGACGGCGCCGCCCGGGTCACCACCGCCCAGATGGCCGGCCTGATCGGCGACGGCGAGATGGCGGCGGCCACCCTCGACGGGGCGGTGGTGGGCTGCGTCCGGGTCCGGCGGCTCGACGGCCGCACCGGCGAGCTGGGCATGCTCGCGGCCGCGCCGGCGCACTGGGGCTCGGGGGTCGGCCGGCTGCTGGTCGGCTACGCGGAGCGGCTGAGCAGCGGCCGCGGCCTCGACACCATGCGGCTGGACCTGCTGGTTCCCACGGGCCGGCCCCATCCTCACAAGGAGCGGATGCACGCCTGGTATACCCGTCTCGGCTACGAGGTGGTGCGCCACGGCGACCTCGGCGACGACCACCCGCACCTGGTGCCGCTGCTGGCGACCCCCTGCGATCTGCGCACCTACCACCGGCCGCTCGAGCCCCCTCCGTCGCCCGAGCGAGCCCGCTGAGCTGCCCGGGGCGGTGCACGGCGTACTGTGTGGAGTGGAATGTTCAGCGGGATCGTCGAGGAGCTGGGCCAGGTGGCCGAGAACGCCATCGAGGCGCGGGGCCGCCTGCGCGTCGCCGCCCGCGAGGTGGTGCGCGACGTCACCGTCGGCGACAGCATCGCGGTCAACGGCTGCTGCCTGACCGTGGTCGCCGCGGACGCCCACGGCTTCACCGCCGACGTCATGCCGGAGACCGCCCGGCGCACCAACCTGGGCATCCTGGAGGCCGGCGACCCGGTGAACCTGGAGGCCGCCCTCGCCTACGGCGACCGTGTCGGCGGCCACATGGTCACCGGGCACGTCGACGCGGTGGGCACGGTGTGCGAGAGCCGCGAGGAGGCGAACGCCCGCTGGGTCGCGATCGCCGCGCCGCCGCTGGTGATCCGGCGCCTCGTCGACAAGGGCTGCGTCGCCGTCGACGGGGTCAGCCTCACCGTCGTCGACGTGCTCGACGACCGCTTCACGGTGTCGCTGATCCCCCACACCGTCGCCGTGACCACCGCCCGCCGCTGGCAGGTGGACCGCCTGGTCAACCTCGAGGTCGACCTCATCGCCCGCTACGTGGAGCGCAGCCTGGCCGCGCTCGGCACCGTCCGGTCCGCGTAGTCACCACAGGGAGCACCGAGCATCCGATGCCGCTCGACCGCATCGAGGACGCGATAGACGACATCCGCCAGGGGCGCTTCGTGGTCATCGTCGACGACGAGGACCGCGAGAACGAGGGCGACCTGGCGATCGCCGCCGACCGCATCACCCCGGAGCTCATCAACTTCACCCTCACCCACGCCCGCGGGATGATCTGCGTGGCCATGGAGGGGTGGCGGCTCGACGAGCTGGGGCTTGCGGCCATGGTCGACGACAACACCTCGCACCACGCCACCGCGTTCACGGTGAGCGTCGACGGCATCGGCCGCGGGGTCACCACCGGCATCAGCGCCTACGATCGCGCCACCACCATCCGCATGCTCTGCGACGAGCACTCCACCCCCCGCGACTTCGCCCGGCCGGGCCACACCGCGCCGCTGCGCGCCCGTCCCGGGGGGGTGCTGGAGCGCGCCGGCCACACCGAGGCGATGGTCGATCTCTGCAAGCTGGCCGGCCGCTTCCCCGCGGGGATGATCTGCGAGATCCTGAACGAGGACGGCAGCATGGCGCGGCGCAACGACCTCGACGGCTTCGCCGCCCGCCACGGCCTGCGCATGGTCTCCATCGACGAGCTGATCGCGTACCGCCGCCGCACCGAGCGGCTGGTGGTGCGCGGCGCCAGCACCCGGCTGCCCACCCCCTCGGGCACCTGGACGGTGCACGGCTACGAGGACCTGATCACCGGCGCGGTGCACGTCGGCATGGTGCTCGGCGACGTCGGCGACGGCCAGCCGGTGCTGGTGCGGGTGCACAGCGAGTGCCTCACCGGCGACGTCTTCGGCTCGCAGCGCTGCGACTGCCAGGCGCAGCTCCACAAGGCGATGACGCTGATCGCCGACCAGGGCCGGGGGGTGATCGTCTACCTCCGACAGGAGGGGAGGGGCATCGGCCTCATCGACAAGCTGCGCGCCTACGCCCTCCAGGACGAGGGCCTCGACACCGTCCAGGCCAACGAGCGGCTGGGGCTGCCGGTGGACAAGCGCGACTACGGCACCGGTGCGCAGATCCTCGCCGACCTCGGAGTGACCAAGCTGCGCACCCTCACCAACAACCCGAGGAAGTACTACGGGCTGGCCGGGTACGGGCTCGAGGTGGTCGAGCAGGTCCCGCTGCTGATCCCTCCCACCGCCCACAACGAGCGTTACCTGCGGGCCAAGCGCGACAAGCTCGGCCACCTGCTCAGCGCTCTGGACCCCGAATCCGGCCCCCCCGTCGGGTGAGGCGCAGGGGGAGGGCTGTCATCGGCATCCCCGTCGATCGGCGGATGACGGCCTGGGGGAGTCCCCCTCCGGGCGCGCCAGCGCCCAGACGACTTAGGATCCGGCTGTGAACGTGATCGCCGGCAAGCTCGACGCCACCGGGATGCGGTTCGCCCTCGTGGTGGGGCGCTTCAACGACTTCGTCGCCCAGCGCCTGCTGGAGGGCTCGGTGGACGCCCTGGTGCGCCACGGCGCCGCCGCGGACGACCTCACCGTGATCTGGGTGCCGGGGAGCTTCGAGATCCCCCTCGCCGCCCAGGAGATCGCCGAGCAGGGCCGCGTCGACGCGATCGTCTGCCTCGGCGTGGTCATCCGCGGGGAGACCCCCCACTTCGACTTCGTGGCCGGGGAGGCCAGCCGCGGGGTGGGCGGCATCGGCCTGCGTGCCCGCATCCCCACCGCGTTCGGGATCGTCACCACCGAGACCCTCGAGCAGGCCATCGACCGCGCCGGCGGCAAGCACGGCAACAAGGGCGCCGACGCCGCCCTCGCCGCCGTCGAGATGGTCTCCCTGCTGCGCACCCTGCGGGCCGCCGCGCCCAAGCGGCGGGTCGCCGCCGGCTAGCCGCCACCGCGGTGCGCATCGCCTCGCTGCTGCCGAGCGCCACCGAGCTGCTCTTCGCCATCGGCGCCGGCCCGGAGGTGGTCGGGGTCACCCACGAGTGCGACTTCCCGCCGGAGGCGGAGGCGCTGCCGCGGCTCACCGCCAGCGCCATCGACCACACCGGCCAGAGCTGCGCCGCCATCGACCGCCACATCCGCGGGGCGCTGCACACCGGCTCGAGCATCTACCGGCTCGACGAGGAGCTGCTCGCCCGGCTGCGGCCCACCCTGATCGTCACCCAGGAGCTCTGCGAGGTCTGCGCCGTGGCCTACCGCGAGGTGGAGGGGGCGGCACGGCGGCTCACCGGGGAGGTCCCGGTGATCTCCCTGGAGCCGGACAGCCTGGAGGGGATCATCGCCACCACCCTGATCCTCGGCCGCGCCACCCGCCACCGGCGCGAGGCCCAGGCCCTCGCCGAGCGGCTGCGAGCGGTGATCGCCGAGGTCGAGGCGCTGTCCCCCTGCGGTGCGACGCCCCCGGCCACCGCCTGCCTGGAGTGGACCGACCCGGTGTTCTCCGGCGGCCACTGGGTGCCGGAGATGGTCCGCCGCGCCGGCGGCCGCGACGTCCTCGGCGGCGAGGGGGAGCGCTCCGCCGAGCTGCCCTGGGAGCGGGTCGTCGAGGCGCAGCCCGAGGTGATGGTGCTGATGCCCTGCGGCTTCGGCCTGGGTCGCAGCCTGGAGACGGTCGCCGACCTCTCCGGCCGTCCCGGTTTCGCCGACCTGCCCTGCGTCCGCAGCGGCCGGGTGGCGGCGGTGGACGGCTCCGCCTACTTCAACCGTCCCGGCCCGCGCATCGTGGAGGGCCTGCGCATCCTCGCCGCGGTGCTGCGCGCCGAGCCCGGCTCAGCACTGCCGGAGGGCGCCGCCTGGGTGAACCCCGGCTAACTACCGGACCTTCGACTGGGTGCGGATGCAGCGGGTGCAGACCAGCCGGCGCACCGAGCGCTCGGACACCAGCACGTGGACGCGCTGGAGGTTGGGCATGAACCGGCGCCGCGTCCGCCGCTTCGAGTGGCTGACGTTGTTGCCCGACATCGGGCCCTTGCCGCAGAGCTCACACCGTTGTGCCATCGTTCGTCCCCATGCCGGACCGCGGCGTGCCCGGGATGCCCATACTAGAAAGGCGCGTTCCTTCGGCCGGCCGCGGTCATGTGCACCGGCCCGCGTGCACCGGCCGCCGAGGATAACACAGCGCCGTCCGGCGACTTATGGGGATATCGTGCCGACCACCAAGGTCAGGGCCAGGGAGGCTCTCACCCGAACCGACAGCCTGGGCCGGATCGAGGTCTCACCGCGGGTGGTGGCCTCGATCGCCGGCCACGCCGCCAACGAGTGCTACGGCATCGTCGGCATGGCCGCACGCGGCCTCCGCGACGGCATCGCCGAGCGGCTCAACCGCGACAACCTCCACCGCGGGGTGGAGATCGAGGTGGGTGAGGGCGGCATCGTCATCGGCCTCTACGTCATCGCCCAGTACGGAACCCGGATCAGCGAGGTCGCCAACAACCTGATGAGCGCGGTGAAGTACGCCGTCGAGCGGATGCTGGGCCTGCCCGTCATCGCCGTGAACGTCAACGTGCAGGGCATCCACCTGGAGGACGGGGGCGAGGGTGGCCGGCGCTGAGCGCGACGTGAGCGGGGGTGCGGGCGGCGTGGCCACGGAGCGCCAGCCTCTCCACGAGGTCGGAGGCCGCCAGATGCTCGCCGGGCTGAGCAGCGCGCTCGCCTGGCTGCAGGCCAACCAGGAGGTGGTCAACGACCTCAACGTCTTCCCGGTGCCCGACGGCGACACCGGCTCGAACATGTACCTGACCCTGCGCAGCGCGGTGGAGGACGCCGCCAAGACCGCCGATCCCGGCTCCGCCGCGGCGGTGATGCAGGCGGCGGCGCACGGCTCGCTGATGGGGGCTCGGGGCAACAGCGGGGTGATCCTGTCCCAGGTGTTCCGCGGCTTCGGCCAGGGGCTGCAGGGGCGTGCGCGGGTCGACGCCGCCGGGGTGGCCGCCGCCCTGGGCGAGGCCTCGACGGTCGCCTACAAGGCGGTGATGAAGCCCACCGAGGGCACCATCCTCACCGTGGTCCGCGAGGCGGCGGCGGCGGCGAAGCGGGCCGCCGAGGGGTCGGACGACATCCGCGCCGTTCTCGAGGCGGCGGTGGCCGAGGCCCACGCCGCGGTGGAGCGCACCCCGGACCAGCTCGCCGTGCTCCGCGACGCCGGCGTGGTCGACGCCGGGGGGCTGGGTTTCGCGGTGGTGCTCGAGGGCTTCTCACGGGCCCTCGACAGCGACCTGCGGGAGAGCGAGGAGGCGCTCGCCGCGCTCACCCAGCCGCGCCGCGTCGGCGAGCCGCAGCTGCGCCGACCCGGCGGCGCACCGCCCGCCTCCGGGGCGCCGGCGGCTCGGGGCGAGCGCCG
>JAQBPH010000153.1:0-8345 GCA_028287625.1 Chloroflexota bacterium
GCCGGCGTTGGCGGCGGCGGGGAGCGGGCCGGAGACGGGGTGGCCGGAGACCGCGGGCACCGTGACCGCGGCCGGCAGCGGCGCCGGACCGGCGGCCGACGCCCTGACGGAGACGGCCATCACCACCGCCACCACGGCCACGGCGATCAGCCCGGTGACCAGGGTGGCGAGGCGGCGCCGCCGCCGCTCGGGAACGTGCATGACGCTCCCATGGTACGGCCGTGTCCGGCCCGTGAGGCCACCGTCACCGGATCACCACACCGCGGCCGGACCGGCGGGTGCCTCCCCGCGAGGCCGTCGCGCCGGTGCATCATGGCGCCGTGAGCAGCGCCCCGCTCGCCGTCATCCGCATCGGCATCGACCCGGTCTTCCACATCGGCCCCGCCGCCATCCACTGGTACGGGGTCATGTATGCCGTGGCCTTCTACGTGGGCTACCGGGTGGCGGTGGTCCCCTACCTCAGCCGCCACGGGATCGACCGGCCCACCATCGACCGGCTGATCACCTGGACGATCATCATGGGCCTGCTCGGCGCCCGCCTCTACTACGTGGTGCAGAGCGGCCTCGGCTACTACCTCAGCCATCCCCAGCACATCCTCGCCTTCTGGGAGGGCGGGATGGCCTTCTTCGGAGCCATCCTCGCGGCCTTCGCCACCCTCGCCGTGCTGGGCTGGCGCCACCACATCTCGTTCTGGGTGCTGGCCGACGCGGCGGTGCTCTTCGGGGTGATCGGGCAGCCCATCGGCCGCATCGGCAACCTGATCAACGGCGACATCCTTGGGGGCCCCAGCAGCCTGCCGTGGGCGACCGCCTACACCAACCCCGGCGCCATCCTGCAGCGGGGCTACGCGCTCTGCAACCCCAACGCCTTCGAGTGCCCCGCGTACCAGCCGGCGGCGGCATACGAGGCGATCGGCACCATCCTCATCGGCCTGGTGCTGGTGGCGCTGCTGCGCCGGGGAGTCAGGGACGGCGTCCTCGCCATCACCTACGTAGCGCTCTACGCGGTCAGCCAGATCGTGATCTTCCGCTGGCGCGAGAGCGAGCCGGTGATCGCCTACGGCCTCAAGCAGGCGCAGCTCACCGCCATCGTGGTGCTCGCCGTCGGTGTGCCCCTGCTGGTGCTGCTGCGCCGGCGCAGCCGGGTCGCGGGACCGGCCGAGGTGCGCGGCGGCGAGCAGCCGGCGCCGGAGTCGACCCAGCCCGCCGAGCCGGTCGCATGAGAGCCGGTCGCGTCATGTCTGCAGGGTAGGATCCCCGGCCATGCATGAGCTCGCCCAGATCGTCGCCCTCCTCGTCCGGATCGAGGTCATCCTCATCTTCGCCCGGGTGCTGCTCTCCTGGTTCCCCGGGATCCCACCGTGGCATCCGGCGGTGCGCCTCCTCAGCGCCGTCACCGATCCGGTGCTGATGCCGTTCCGGCGCATCGTGCCCAGCATCGGCGGCCTGGACTTCTCGCCGATCATCGCCATCGTGGTGCTGCAGGTGGTGGGCAACTTCGTGGTCGACCTGATCGAGCCGCGCGGGGGATCGCTCGCCCTCTCGCTCGCCGTCGCGCTGCGCGACGTGGTGCACACCGTCCTGCTGATTCTCATCATCATCGTGCTGCTGCGGGTGGTGATCTCCTTCATGAAGGTGAGCCCGTTCCACCCCGCGGTGCGGCTGATCCGGGACATGTCCTCACCGCTGGTGCGCCCGTTCGCGGCGGTGGGCGGGCGCACCGCCACCGCCGACGTCCCCGCCCTCGCCGCCCTGGCCGTCTACGTGGTCCTGCTCCTGGTCGCGGACCGCCTGCTCGGCGAGCTGGTGCGGAGCGTCGCGGGGTCGACCATCTACATCGGCTGAGCCCGAGCGCCGTTGGCCCACCAGCGCAGCAGGGGGACGAGGTCGCCGGCGTCGCGGAGGGTGACGTCGACACCGAGGGGGCGCAGCGCCTCGGCCTCGCCGCCGACGATGACGCCGCGCACCGGGGGGCCGCCGGGACGCTCGGCGCGGTGGCGGCGCACCAGCTCCCAGTCGTCGCGCACGTCCCCGGCGTAGACGGCGGCGCTCGAGCCGCAGGCGCGGAGCACCCGGTCGAGGCAGGCGGGGTCGGGCTTGCGGAGCTGGTCGCCGGTGACCACCGCGTCGAGGTCGGCGGGCGACCAGCCGAGCAGGTCGAGGGCGGCGTCGAGCTCCGCCGGGTGGCGGCCGGTGATCAGCGCCACCCGGCGCACCGCCGCGGTCTCGCGCAGCCGCCGGGGCAGGTCGGCGCCGACCAGCGGGCGCTCGGCCTCGACCAGCCCGGCGGCGGCGGTGACGTGCCGCGGCTCCTCGCCGAAGACGGCGCGGAACCGGACGGCGCCCCAGTAGTGCTCGTCGAAGACGCGGACGCAGAGAGCGCCGTCCACGCGCGGCAGCTCCGGGGCGACGGCACGCAGCCCGTCGAGGCCGCCACCGGCGGCCTCGACGGCGGCGAGCAGCGCGGGCAGCCGGGCGGCCGCCCCGCCGGCGCCCACCGCGGCGAGGGCGATGCTGCTGTGGATGTCGTCGTTGAAACCCCCGGCGCGCTTGAGGTCGGCGATCTCGGCCTGGCTGGGCGTCCACGCCCACTCCACCCCCATCAGCCGCTGCACGGTGGCGACGGTGTGCCGCACCGCCTCGCGGAACGACGGTCCCACGTCGACGAGCACGCCGTCGACGTCGAGCACCACCGTGTCCGGGTGGAAACCGGTGGCCGCCGCCGCGGCCAACCGGGCCCCCTCGGGGAGGTCCGCTCCCATCAGGGTGGAGGGGCCCCGCCGTTGCGGCCGCGGGGGCGGCGCGGGTCGCGCGGAGCGGCCCGGTCCCGGCGCAGCTCCAGCCGGTAGGCGCCCTCGCCGAGCAGCGCGGTGACCGCCCGCTCCAGCGGTGGACCGGGGTCGACGCCGAAGCCCTCCGCCAGGGTGACCTGGTCGACCTTCTCGGGGAGCTCGACGTGGAGCACCACCGGCGCGTCACCGCGGTGCTGCTCCAGCGCCTCGCGCAGCGGTCCCAGCAGGGGGACGTGGCCGGCGCCGAGGGTGAGGTGGACGGTGGCGTTGCGCCGCCAGCTGAGCAGCCGTGGGTCCTCGAGGCCGAACACCGCCTCGGCGATGATCTTGGCGGGCTCGGGCTCGCCGCCACGCTCGTCGTCGTCGCCGCGGGACTGCGCCTCCACCTTGCCCCGCACCACCACCACGCTGTCCGGGGTGAGCAGCGCCGCGCACTCCTCGAAGGTGCGGGCGAAGACCACCACCTCGCAGCTGCCGCTCATGTCCTCGATCTGCAGGAAGGCCATGCGCTGCCCCGTCGCGCTGCGCCTCGGCACCACCGTGCGCACCTCTCGCACCGCCCCGCCGATCTGCACGACCAGGCCGTCGAGGTGCGGCCCCAGCTCGCCCACCGAGGTGTCGACGCGGCTGCGCAGGGTGTCGTTGATGCGCCGCAGCGGGTGGTCGCTGAGGTACATGCCGAGCAGCTCGCGCTCCCAGCGCAGCCGGTCCTCCTCGGGAGCGGGCACCACCCCCACGGGGGTGAGGTCCTCCACCGGCAGCGGGGCGAGGCCGTCGCCGTCGCCGTCGCCCTCGGAGGGCATGCCGAAGAGCGAGGTCTGCCCCTGCTCACGCTCGCGCCGCACCTGCGCCGCACGGTCCATGGCGCGGTCGATGAGGGCGAGCAGCGTGGCCCGGTCGCCGAGGCTGTCGCACGCGCCGCTGCGCACCAGCGCCTCGAGCACCCGGCGGTTCAGGTCGCGCCCGCCGGCGCGCAGGCAGAGGTCGAGCATCGAGCTGAACGGCCCCCCCTCGTCGCGGGCGACGAGCAGGTTCTCGACCACCTTCTCGCCGACGTTCTTGATGTGGGAGAGCCCGTAGAGGATCTCGCGCTTCTCGGTGTCGCCGACCACGAACCCGGTGCCGCTGCGGTTGATGTCCGGGGGACGCACCACCAGTCCCCGCGCATGAGAGTCGAGGATGGTCAGCTTCAGCTTGTCGAAATCGCCCGCCTTGCTGTTGAGCAGCGCGGTCATGTACTCGAGCGGATGGTTCGCCTTGAGGTACGCGGTCTGATAGGAGATGAGCGCGTAGCTGAAGCTGTGTGCGGAATTGAATCCGTAGCCCGCGAAGTAGGCCATGAGGTCGAAGAGCTCCTCGGCCTTGCGTGGGTCGACACCGCGACCTGCCGCGCCCGCGAGGAACTTCTCCCGCTGCAGCGCCATCTTCGCCTTGTCCTTCTTGCCCATCGCGGCGCGGAGGATGTCCGCCTCGCCGAGGGTGAAGCCGGCCACCGCGGAGGCGATCTTCATCACCTGGTCCTGATAGACGATGACGCCGTGGGTGCTGGACAGGATCGGCTCGAGCTCGGGGAGCAGGTACTCGACCGGCTCCTCGCCGCGCTTGCGCCTCATGTACAGGTCGATGAGGCCGCCCTCGATCGGTCCCGGCCGGTTCAGCGCGGACGCGGCGCTGATGTCGTCGAGGGTCTGCGGCTGCATGTCGAGGAGGATCTTCTTCCCGCCCACCGCCTCCAGCTGGAAGACGCCGAGGGTGTCGGCACGCCCCAGCAGCGCATACGTCGCCGGGTCGTCGAGCGGCAGGGTGTCGATGTCGAGCTCCAGGCCCGTGGTCTGCCTGACGTTCTCGACCGCGGCCTCGATGACGCTGAGGTTGGTGAGCCCGAGGAAGTCCATCTTGAGCAGGCCGATGGTCTGCACCCCGTTCATGTCGAACTGGGTGACCATGGCGTCGCGGTCGTTGGTCGAGCGCTGCAGCGGGACGATGTTCTCGAGCGGCTCGGGGGCGATCACCACCCCGGCGGCGTGGGTGCTGGCGTTGCGGCAGATGCCCTCGAGGCGGCGGGCGTTGTCGATCACCGTCTTCGCCCAGGGCTCGTTGTCGTAGACCTCGCGGAGCTCGCGGTTCTCCAGCGCCCTCTCCAGGGTGATGCCGATCTGCGGCGGGACCAGCTTGGCGAGGCGGTCGACGTCACTCAGGGGAACGTCGAGGACGCGGCCGACGTCGCGGATCGCGGCCCGCGCCGCCATGGTCCCGAAGGTGATGATCTGGGCGACCCGGTCACGCCCGTACTTCTCCTGCACGTACTCGATGACCCGGTCGCGGCGGCGGTCGTCGAAGTCGATGTCGATGTCGGGCATCGACACCCGCTCGCGGTTGAGGAAGCGCTCGAAGATCAGCCCGTATTTCAGCGGGCAGATGTTGGTGATGCGCAGCACGTAGGCGACCAGCGAGCCGGCGGCGCTCCCCCGTCCCGGCCCCACCTTGACGCCGTCGCAGCGGGCGGCGCGGATGAAGTCCCAGACGATGAGGAAGTAGGCGGCGAACCCGGTCTCGCGGATGACGTCCAGCTCCATCGCGAGACGCTCGTGGGCCTCGCGGGTGGGCTCGGGGTAGCGCTCGCGCAGCCCCTTCTCGCAGAGCTCGCGCAGGTAGGAGTCGGCGTCGAGGCCCTCGGGGATGGGCTGGTAGCGGGGCAGCAGGGTCTTCCCCATGGGCAGCTCGAGGGTGCAGCGCCGGGCCACCGCCAGGGTGTTCGACGCCGCCTCGCCGTAGGCGGCGAAGCGCTGGGTCATCTCGGCGCCGTCTGCCATGTAGAAGTGCGGCCCGTGGAAGCGGAAGCGCTTCTCCTCCTGCCGGCGGGCGCCGGTCTGCAGGCAGAGGAGGATGTCGTGGGCCTCGGCGTCCTCGGCGCGGACGTAGTGGGAGTCGTTGGTGCACACCAGCGGCAGCCCGGTGCGCCGCGCCATCTCCACCAGCCCGGCGCGGATCTCCACCTCCTCGGGGATGCCGTGATCCTGGAGCTCGAGCAGGTAGTTGTCCGGGCCGAAGATCTCCATGTGCTGCCGCGCCACCGACTCGGCCGCGTTCATGTCGCCGCGGAGGATGGCCTGGGGCAGCTCGCCGCCGATGCAGGCGCTGAGGCAGATCAGCCCCTCGGCGTGCTCGGCGAGCAGCTGCTTGTCGATGCGCGGCTTGTAGTAGTGGCCCTCGAGGTGGGAGCGGCTGACCAGCCGGACCAGGTTGCGGTAGCCCGTGAGGTCGCGGGCGATGAGCACCAGGTGGTTGGGGTCGCGGTCCGCCTTCCCCTCCTTGTCGTGGCGCGACCGCGGCGCCATGTACATCTCGCACCCGATGATCGGCTGGATGCCCGCCTTGCGCGCCGCCGTGGTGAACTCGACCGCCCCGTAGAGCACCCCATGGTCGGTGATCGCCACCGCCGGCTGCCCCATCCGCTTCGCCGTGTCGACCAGCTCGCCGATGCGCGCCGCGCCGTCGAGGAGCGAGTACTCGGTGTGGGTGTGGAGGTGGACGAACGGCTCGGACGGAGCGTCGGCGCCGGCCGGCGCGGCGGGCGCGGGGTGCGAATCGGTGGCGGTCATGCGTCCTCGTGAGGGGGAGGGCCAGGCGCCGGCGGAGGCGAACATGTGTACGGTAGCGAGCCGGCATGGGCTCCCGCAAGCGCGCCGCCGCCGCGCTCTGCCCGGCTCCATTGTCCCTCTCCGCGGGTTGGGGACGACCGGCCCCGGCGGCCCGGCGTGGACGGATCACGGCGATCTCAGCGGCGCTCTGACGGAGGTCCCTCGACGAGGTCTCCGTCCTTCGGTACCGTCCTTCGTGATACGACCATCGACGGCGATCCGAGCAGCCCATCCCAGTCCACAGGCTCTATGTTGAGAACTCGCCGTCCTCGGGGTCGAGCGGGTCGAGGAAGAACTGCCGATAGCTCTGGGCATCGAACAGACTGATCTCGTCCGCGTCGGCAACGGTGAGATGGTTGACCGTGTAGCTTCCGGTGCGGCCGCGCAAACGCTGGACGATCGCGCCTTGGGCGCCGCGCAGCGCGCCCTCGTCGAGGTTCGCCCGGGTGCGGAGGGCCGGGTCAAGGACCACCAAGGCGTCAACCGCAACGCTTCCCTCCGTCCAGCGAACGCCAAACCAGCACGCGGCCTCGCGGAGCCGCTCGACCTCGCTGACGGCCTTTCGCGGCCGGAGGATCGCCTGCGCAAGCGGCTCCACGACGTGGCGCTGGATGTCGCCAGGGAAGTTGATCCGGCCGAGCCTCCTTCCGAGCCACAGGCGCAGACGATCTCGCGTGGGCTGGTCGAGCGGGCACGGCAAGACCTCGACGACATTCGACAGGACCACCGTCTTCTCGAGAGTGTAGAGCCACCGGATGTCGATCGCGGGACGATCGATACCCTTGATGCCGCGCGCCGGGAGCGAGAAGACGCGACTGCTACCGGAGCCATTGCGCGCGGAACGGTACAGCACGTCGTCTTCGAGGCTGAAAACAGGTGCCACGACGACGGTGGGCTCGATGCCGATACCTCGTCCCAGGTCGCGGTCACCGCTGACCACCGCGACAAGGCCTGACTCGATCTCCACCTCGACCGTTGCCGGAGTGTCGATGTCGGCGGCCTCGCCGAACTCGATTTGGTGGACGCTGGTGGCCGGCACCGTCACCAGGGGCAGGAGCGAGGCCCGCAGCAGATCTCCCTGATGGAGGCTGGTGGTGCGGTCGCGCTCGACTGGTGTGAGTGTGGGAACGGCCGGGGTCACGCCTCGACGAGCGACCGCCGCCCGACAACGCGAGCAGATCCGGGCCGGCCGGGCCATGTCGGCAGATCGCCACCCTCGCCACAGGTGAGGTCCAACCCACCGATCCGCATGTCCCGCGCCAACGACCCCTTCGGCATGGACCTCGTGCCAGCGCCGAGCCGAATCTCTCCCGGCTCAAGTGGCCGGAGCCGGCGAACGCGGGGGCGCAGCTCCAGAGCCGCGCGAACACGCTCCATGTCGTATCGAGCGTGGCCGCCGGGAGTACGCTCAACGGGGATCACCCCCTCACGGACGTACCCGCGAACGGTCTCCTCAGAGACGCGGAGCTCAGCCGCAACATCGGCGGTGGTGAGATGGGTCTTCATGGTGACCTCACCCTAGCCTGGAAGGCTGAAGTTGTCAACGGTTTCTGCGGTTTACCCGGTTTCTGCGGTTCAGAGGCGCGGACAAGGCCACCCCGCTCGCTGAGACCGAGCTTCCGGCCTGCTCGCCATCGACCTCGACGCCCCGCTCACCGTCCCCTACACGTTCGCGACGGTGATCAGGCAGCGCAGGCTGTCCGGCGCTCGCTCCCCTCGCACCACCTGGCTCAGCCAGCTCACGGAGACGCCGGCCAGTCGTTGGGACTCCCCCACCGAGCAGCGATGCCGGGGCCGCATTGCGGGTGTCATCACATGAGGTACGGCCCGAATACCGATCAGGTCACGCGCTACCTGGACCACTTGGCGGCAATCGAACGCGAGCCTTGACACGTCCTCCTCGAGGCCGACG
>JAQBPH010000158.1:0-30060 GCA_028287625.1 Chloroflexota bacterium
CGTGCAGGTCGTCGATGACGAGCACCACCGGTTCGTCGAGGGCGTCGAGGTCGGACAGCAGGCGGCGAACCACCGCCTCTCCCCCGAAGTCCGGCGTGGGGATCAGCCTCTCGACGCCCGCCTCCCCACCGGCGGCGCCGCACAGCTCGGTGACGACCGAGAGCCAGAAGCGCTGCGCATCGCTCTCGTCACGCTCGACCGAGACCCAGGCCACACGATCGCTCAGCCTCGCGTCCTCGATCCACGAGCGCAGCAGCGCGGTCTTGCCGCTGCCGGGAGGCGCGGAGACCAGTGTCACCCCGCCGGATCCGCCTGCCGACAGCAGCTGGAACAGCGCCGTGCGTGCCACGAGCCGGTGCGCACCCCGCCCGGCCGGCGTCCCGACATGATCGCCTCCGCCGGCTGCTCCGCCGGTCGCCACCACCACCTCGTGCTTCATCCGCCCTCGCCCGCGCCCACGCCGGTCAGCATGTCGGTCGAGGCCGCGCCGGCACCGGCTGCCTCGAGGCAGACCTCGGTGTAGCCGGCGCTACTCGCCGTCACCCTCCCCTTCTGCGCGGACGAGCTGCGCTCGTGCGGGCAACGCTGCACTGAGCAGCTCGTCCTGCCAATCCAGGAGGGCTCCGTGCAGCTGCACCGTGTTCTTCAGCCGCAGGATGTGCGCCGGAACCGACAGGCCACCCTCCTGCTCCAACCAGGCAATCCACTCGGGGAGCGGAGGCACACTGCGCGGACGCTCAGCCAGGTGGTGCTGCTCCACCGCCTCGAGCACAGTGTCGATGGCATCGATCCCGCGTCTGGCCTGGCGACGCCGGTGATGCTCGAGGATGTCGAGTACTCGGTCGATGGCGGTGATGCCCGGCTGAGCAGCACGGAAGACGGTCACCTGTCGCCCCTCCTGGGTACGCCGGCAGGCGTGAGCGTAATTGCGGCGCTCTCCTGTTGCACCACACGAGTCTCGTGCCGACCCTGCGGGCGCGGAACTGTCCGGTGGGACGGTCACCCCTGGCCCATCTGCCGCGCATCCGAGCGCTCCTTCCCACGCAGCCACGTGGACCGCCGCGCCCGTGGGCCAGTGGTCAGCGTCCCACATTGGTGAGTGCGACGGGGACCCCCACGCCGTGTGCGAGAGCGATCGCCTCGGTGCGGGATCCAACCTCGAGCTTGGCGAGGATGTTGGAGACGTGAAACTTGACGGTGCGCTCGCTGATGAACAACCGTGCCGCGATGTCGCGGTTGCGCAGCCCGGCCATCATCAGCTCGAGCACCTCGCGCTCACGGTCGCCCAGCTCGGACAGGCGGCGCGCGGACGGCGTCTCCGGTGCGGGGGTGCGGTCGTGCAGCGGGAGGCAGCAGCTGACCGTCGTGCCCCAGTGCGGGTTGGAGTCCAGGCAGACTCGGCCTCGCAGCTCGCCGGCCAGGCGACGGATGTCGGCGAGCTCGCGGTCGAGCCGCTCGGCGGCATCGTCGAAACCGACGCCGTTGTCGGCGACGATGATGATCAGCGCCTCATCGGTCAGCCGCCACAGCAGGCGCGATTTGTCGGCTCCGGGGTGCTGGGTCGCGTTGAGCGCGGCCAGTCGCGTGACGAGGCGCGCCGCGTGTGCCACGGCGTAGGGAACCTGGGCGGCCCCGTCGGCGTCGAGATCCTCGACGAGACGAAGTCGCGCGGAATGCAGGGTGCCACGCACCTCCTTCACCACGTCGGCGAACGCGGCACCGATCGAGGCGCGACCGGACGCATCCCTGGCATCGGCCTCGGCCTGCAGCTCGAGCAGCCCGCGCGAGGCCATGTCGATGGCCATGGCCACGCCGGGTGGCGTCGCCTGCGCGCCTCCCGCTCCCGTCGCGCTCCGCAACGTGTGCAGCAGAGATGACAGCGTCGCGGCGTGTCGACTGCGCAGCTCCAGGCGAATACGCTCGCGCTCCTGGGTCATGGCATGCGAGAACGCCAACGTGCGCGGCGGCGGGTCGTTGTCGATGGCGCGCACGCGAGCAGCAGCCCGCGTGACCACACGCATGGCGGCTTGTTCCTGCCCGGGTGTGATGCCGAGCCGCGCACGGTCACAGACGATCAGTGCAACCGTGAACCCGGGCGACTGTGCGACCCAACCGGCCACCCGCAGACCGCCCACCACGGCAGGCAGCTCCAGCCGCGTCACACCGCTTCCCGCCGGCAGGTCGGTACCGATCATCTGCGTCCACTCGATGCTGGCCAACCGCTGACGGGCCCCCTGCGGGGCGGCGATCTGTACCGGAAAGCTGGGTGACCCTGGGGTCACCAGCACCAGCGCGCTGTGCGGCAGCACCGGCAACAGGGCCTTCCGTGCACCCTCGGCCACCGCATCGGCAGGCGCGGTCGCCAGCTCGGCGAGCGCCGCGGCGTCCAACCACGCACCGGCGTCAGCGCCGTGGCCGTTCACCTGCGGCCAGGTGCCGGAGTCTGCGTTCGACGAGATGGGGGTGGCGGTCATCATGTTCTCCGAATCGAAGGGTGGTGATAGGGCTTCTTGGTGATGGAGCTTCCTGCTGACACAACGTCTGTCTGCCGGGATGGCGGCACCGATTGCTCGGGTCTGCGACTCGGCGTCTGACCAGGTTGAGCATGGGCCGATTCGGCCATGGCCACATCACGCGCCCGCGTAGCGTTCTGGCGACATGTGGACAGGAGTGCGCGCGCGGAAACCAACGCGACGAATCGTGCTCGTCGCTGCGGTTGCTGGCGGAGCGGTTCCACAGCATGTTCACCGAGGGGGCAACGCCGAGGACGTCGGCCCGAGCCCTCTACGGCGCCGGCTCCCGCCGCAGCCCGTCCCTCGCGGCCTGGAGATCGCGATAGACGGTGCGCTCGAGCTTCGCTCGCACCAGATGGCCGGCGAGCTGGCGACGGAAGAAGGCATTGGTGGAGTGGCGGGTCGAGGACGCGAAGTAGCGCTCGTTGTTCCGGGCGACCATGGCCGAGAACGTCTCGGTCGCGCCGGGCCCGAGGGCGAAGTTGTCGTAGTTGACGATCACGTGCACGAGCTGTCCCAGTGCGGCGAAGCGCTCGTCGAGGAAGTCGGCGAGCTGCGCGACCTCCGCGTCGGTGTCGAGGGTGAGGCCCTCGAAGTTCACGTATGCGACGTTCTCCGCGGGATCGTAGCGGACACGGTCCTCGAGCGCGATCGGCGACGCCCGCCGAAGCTCCATCAGCCCTTCCCGGAAGATCCGGGGATCCATCTCGCGCAGGTCGGGCGCGATGGTGGGCCGGAAGGCCATGTGCTCCAGCACGTCGCGCTCGAGGGCGAGGCCCGGCGCGATCTCGATCAGCTCCAGCCCAGCCGTGGTGAGGCGGAACACGGCACGCTCGGTGATGTAGTGCACGCTCTGGCACTGGGCGCGCGCGTAGGGTCCGCTGAACGTCACCTGCCTCACCCGATCGATGAACTTCAACGCCGGGGAGTCCTGCACGATCCGCAGGCGTCCGTGTTCGACGTCGACATTGGCGCGCGCCACGAACGATCCCAGGAAATACAGGGAGCGCGCGTTCTGCGTGATGTTGATGAACCCGCCCGCACCCGCGAGGCGGTCCCCGAAGCGGCTCACGTTGACGTTCCCCTCGGCGTCCACCTCCGCGGCTCCCAGGAACGCCTGATCGAGCCCCCCACCGTCGTAGAAGTCGAACTGATGGGCCTGCTCGATCACCGCCTGGGCGTTGGCGACCGCGCCGAAGCTCAGCCCGCCGGCGGGGATGCCGCCGATCCCGCCGGGCTCGACGGTCAGCGTGATCGAGTCGAGGATGCCCTCCTCGTGGGCCACCGACGCGACGCCCTCAGGTATCCCGATCCCGAGGTTCACGACCGAGTTCAGGCGCAGCGACATCGCCGCCCGGCGTGCGATCACCTTGCGCGGGGTCAGCGGCAGCGGCGCCAGCGCCGAGTCGGGCAGCGAGACCTCGCCGGCGTATGCCGGGTTGTAGTCCTCGGCAAAGGTCTGCTGGTGGTGGTGGGGTGGGGCCACGACGACGGCGTCGACGAGCACCCCGGGCAGCACGACCTCGTGCGGCCGACGGTTGTGCCGCGCCGTCACCCGCTCGACCTGCGCGATGACCACGCCGTCCGAGTTCTTGGCCGCCTGGGCCATCGACAGCGTGTCCAGCGTGAGCGCCTCCCGCTCCATGGTGATGTTGCCCTCGGGGTCGGCGGTTGTCCCGCGCACCAGGGCCACGTCGATCGGAAACGCCGGATAGAACAGGAACTCCTCGCCGCCGATGGTGATCCGCTCGACCACGTCGCGAGTGGCGCGGGCGTTGATGCGCCCGCCCTCCAGGCGGGGATCGACGAACGTGTGCAGACCGACGTTGGTCACCAGTCCGGGCCGCCCGGCGGCGATCTCTCGAAACAGCTGCGAGATCACCCCCTGCGGCAGGCAGTAGGCCTCCAGCCGCTCCGCTCGCGCCATCGCCCCCAGCTTCGGCACCAGGGCCCAATGCCCGCCGATGACTCGGGCCGTCATGCCCTCGTGGGCGAGATGGTTGAGCCCGCGCTCGCCGCCGTCCCCCTGGCCCGCCGCGTAGACCAGCGTGAGGCCGCGTGGCGAGCCGGTGGCCAGGAATCGCTCCTCGAGCGCCACCGCCAGAGCTTCGGGGAAGCCGATCCCCACGAAGCCGCTGGTGGCGATCGTGTCGCCGTCGACGACGATCCGCGCGGCGTCGGCGGCGGAGATGACCTTGTCACGCCGCATGAGCGCCGGCCCCCCGTGCTCGAGGCGCCCATGGGCTCGTGCGCGGCGACCGGCGCCGCCTGGCTGGTCCAGCGGCCTCGGCGGTCGCACCCGGGAGGGTCACCTGCAGCCCGGGGTCCATGACCCTTCCGCCGATGATCGTCGGGCCGATCGACACCGTGATCGGCCCCACCGTGGGGGGGCCGAAGGTCATGCCGGTGGGCGCGGACCCGCGCGGCGCGCGGCCGTGTGTGGTCGCGGCGCTCGCACCGGCCACACCGGCACCGATGGCGAGCCAGCTGCTGACGGCGACCACCGCGGTCCCGAGGCGCCTTCGGCTGAAGATCATGGTGTGCTCTTTCCTGCCGTACGAGGAGGTCTGTCGTCGATTCTCATGTGCGGAGCCGTGGCCGTTCGCGTCAGACGCCGGCGCCGACGTTCCCCGCGGACACGACCGCGGAGACCTGCGCCGGTCCGATGACAGTGGGACCGATCACCGTGGCCACCTGGCCCACGGCGGGGCCGACGAACGAAAGGCCGCTGCCCTGACAGACCTTGGCCTCGGTCCCGGCGGTCGCGCCCTGCTGCTCCGCGCTGTGATTGCTGCAGCCGTCGGGACCACCCGCCAGGCCGTCGTACGCCAGGAGATCCGGCCGCACGGGGAGGCTGGCGGCGGCCGCCGCGCCTGCACCGATCGCCGAGCCGCCGATGGCGAACACCGCGGCGGCGCCGAGCACGATCGCGAGGCGCTTTCGGGTGGGCATCATGAGTGCAGCTCCTTTCAGACGGTCGTCGGGGCGGGCCGCCGGCCTTCGCATGTCTGGGAGACCTCCCGCCGGACTGCTGCTGACATATTCCGTCGGACCGCGGTCCCGGCAACCTGTCCGGCGGGCCAGTCTTCACCTGACCGTCGCGGCGTGCACGCGAGGCCCGTCAGGGCGCGGGGCTCAACTCGGCCAGCTTCAGGGCGAGGAACAGGATCAGCAGGTCGTCGGGATCGTGAGGATCTCGGCCAGAGAGCTCCTTGACGCGCCGGAGCCGGTACATGACGGTGTTGGGATGGACGTGGAGCACCTCAGCGCTCCTGGTCAGGTTGAATCCCGCGTCCACATAGGCTGCCACCGTCGGAACCAGTGCTGTCCCGTGCACGAGGTCGTATTCGACGAGTGGGTGCAGGGTGTCGTCGAGGACCCTGCCGACGTCGGGAGTGAAGCGCGCGATGTGGTCGATGAGCACCTCGTCGAGGGTCACCGCCCGGCCGGTGATTCCGCTCCCGGCCGCGATCTGCGCCGCCTCCTTCGCCTCCCCGAAGGAGAGCGCGATCCCGGCAGGTCCGGGATGCCACCCGCTCATGCCGACGCTCCAACGGCTGGGTGCGACGGCGCCGGCAAGTGACCCGGCGTCCTCCTTGGCGGTGTGGACCTGTGCCGGCTCGGAGACCGGATACAACGCCACCACCTCGGCGTCGCGGACGCCGACCAGCAACGCACCGCTCGGCGGCCGAAGATGGGTTCGAGCCACCTCGACCATGTACCGCACGATCGCCCGCGTGGCGACCGGTTGGCCATCCGTCACCCCCGGCGGCACCTGCTGCGGACGGATCACGAGGACGACGTAGTTCTCGGCGAGTCGCATGCCGAGAGAGTGGGCTCGGCGGCGGGCCCTGTTGACGTCGCGCTCCCCCCCGAGGAGCGCCTCCAGCAGGTCTCGTCGCAGCACATGCCCATAGTTGGAGAACCCCTGCGCCTCATGGAGGTAGGCGTGGGCGCCGGCCGTGGAGGCAAGGTCGACGTGGCGCATGACGCTGCTTGCGATCTCCAGCGCCGCCTCCCGCTCGCTCGGGCTGTCGCCGCGTGCGGCGGCACGCAACGTCTCCCAGGCGACCTGGCCCCAGAGCCGGCCCGCATGGAGAAACGACTCCAACGACACGCCCTGGTGGACGCGCCGCGCGGCACCCATGCGGGTCTTCTCGAGCTGTCCGTTCGAGACCGGCTCACCCCGCTCGAGATTGGCCAGCAGCGCCTCGACGTTGTCCAGCGCGAGCCCGGTCGCGTCCGCGGAGAGGGAGGCGTCGCCGGCACGGTAGTCGACGATCTCCTCCCGACAGCGCGCGACGATGTGCCTCGCGATCTCCTCCTCACGGCCGGCGAGCCGGCGAGCGATGGCTCGAATCGCCTCGTCGCGGGCCGACGATCCATTGGTCGACCCCGGACCTGTAGGAACATCACGACCCGCGGGGCGGAATTTCTCGCTTTCCTGCATGCTGCCGACCGGCTTGTCCACTTACTGTTTGCTTATCAATCGATAAGGGAGACCGATCACGATCGGTCCCTGAGACGTCGCGCGCTGAGGAGAGATATGCCTGCCCCAGACCCTGTCGACGCCACCATCCGTGGGAGGCGAGGAGTCACCCGGCGCCTCCTCTGCCTGTCTTCCGCGCCACTGCTGGCGGTCATCGCCGCGGTGTCGGGGCAGCAGGGGGTTGCCCATGCCGGGCTGGTTCCGGGCGCCCACTTCTCGGGCAGCTACACGAACGCGGCCGGCACCAGGTCGTACCTGGGGTACGTGCCGTCCACCTATCGCGCCGGGACGGCGGTGCCGTTGGTCGTCGCCCTGCACGGATGCACCGAGACCGCGGACGCGTTCCGCCAGCTGGCACAGACCGACACCCTGGCCGAGGCCAGGAACTTCATCGTCGTCTATCCCGAGCAGAGCCAGGGTGCCAACTACATGAGATGCTGGAACTGGTTCAACCCCCAGGACCAGCAACGCGGATCGGGTGAGCCGTCGCTCATCGCCGGAATCACCGGGTGGGTCCAGCAGCACTACAGCGTCGATCCCCAGAGGGTCTACGTCATGGGCCTCTCCGCCGGAGGGGCGATGGCATCGGTCATGGGAGCGACCTATCCCGATCTCTACGCGGCGATCGGGGTCGGTTCCGGGATCGAGTACGGGGCCACCGCGGTCCAGTACGTGGCGGGGTACGGCGGCACCGACCCGACGCAGGCAGGCGAGGCGGCCTACCGCGCCATGGGCGCTCGTGCTCGCGAGATGCCGGCATTGATCTTCCACGGTGGCAAGGACACCACCGTGCCGGTCATCAACGCCAGCAACCTCGTGCGGCAGTGGCAGGTGACCGCCGACTGGGCCGATGACGGCAAGGGCAACGACGGCTCGGTCCCCGCCATGCCGACCCAGACGCTGAACCAGCGAGCCCCGAGTGGCCGCTCCTACACGGTCGCCAAGTACGTCGACGGCCATGGGCAGGAACTCCTGCAGT
This sequence comes from Chloroflexota bacterium, assembly GCA_028287625.1. Lineage (GTDB taxonomy): Bacteria > Chloroflexota > Dormibacteria > Aeolococcales > Aeolococcaceae > CF-96. The sequence goes on from JAQBPH010000158.1 coordinate 7,982, forward strand.
ACTGGCTCGTGCCGGACATGGTTCACGCCTGGTCGGGCGGCTGCGGCTGCGCCCAGTACGCGGATCCCTCCGGCCCGGACGAGACCCGAGCGATGTACGACTTCTTCGTCAACCATCCGATGTCCTCGAGCAGGGTGTCGACATCCCCCGGGCTGCCGAAGCTCCCCGGGCTGCCGGCACTCCCCGGGCTGGGGACGCTCCCCGGGCTGCCGGCGCTCCCCGGGCTGCCGACGCTCCCCGGGCTGCCGGCACTCCCCGGGCTGCCCACATTCCCCGGGCTGCCGGCACTCGCCGGGCTGCCCACATTCCCCGGGCTGCCGACATTCCCCGGGCTGTTGACGTTCCCCGGACTGTTGACATTCCCCTGGCTTCAATAGCCAGGGCCGACGTTCGCGTGGGAGCCTTCACAGCGTCACCTCCGGTGCTGTGAAGGCTCCCGTGCTTCCGGAGGCGTGGGCCTCGGTGAGGGTGCCTCCGGCCAGGGGACGTGGCCACAGCGCGACGTGCCGTCATGTCATCGACCTGCTGGCGATGGATGCGGAGAGGGCGTCGGACGCCCTTCTCCGCCTGGTCTCAGGCCGCGGCCAACAGGTCCCCGCGGTGGGGGATGAGCACCTCGCGCAGCGACAGGGGCGGCCGTCCGGTGAGGCTCTCGAAGGCCGGATCGATCACGTCGAAGTACCCCTCGCGGAGGGCTCGGCCGAACGCCGCGACCGCGCGGGCGACGGGCCTGGCGGCTCCGTAGCGGACGAGACCCCACACGAGCATCCTGTCGCCGATCTGCACGACCTTCACTGAACGGCCGCTCACCTCGGCGAAGACGCCTGCGAGGTCGCGCTGGGAGAGCGCCTGAGGGCCGGTGATCTCGTAGGTTCTGGCCTCGTGGCCGTCGGTGGTGAGGACGGTTGCGGCCGCATCGGCGCAGTCGCGACGCGAGACGGGCACGATGCGCCCCTCGCCCGCGTTGCTCACGAGCTGGCCGGCGGCGACAGCCAGCGAGGCCGGCTGAACCTGCAGCTCGGCAAAGCTTCCGAAACGCAGCACCGTCCACGCAGGCCCCCTGTCGTGGAGCATCTCCTCCGTCTCGCCGTGCTCCTCTGCGACCGGACCGATCGGGTTTCCGGCGACAGGGTTGACGTGCGAGGTGTACACCACGTGGCCGACTCCGGCGGCCGCGGCGGCGTCGATGGCGGCGCGGTGCTGGGCGACGCGGCGCCCGACGGCGTCGGTGCTGACGAGCAGCATGCGGCGGCCGCCCGCGAAGGCCTTGGGCAGCGAGGCTGGGTCGTCGAAGTCGCCGAAGCGGACGTCCGCACCGCGAGCGGCGAGCGCGCTCAGCGCAGCCGGGTGGCGGGTGACGAGGACGAGCTCCGCCGGCGCGAGACGCGCCAGCAGGTTCTCGGCAACGAGGCGCCCGAGCGGGCCCGACGCTCCTGTGACGATGACGGTCATAGGAATCTCCAGTCTTCAGGTGGTGGCCTTCCAGCAGTGGACCACGCTAGGCCGCCCCGACCGGAGGGCCACCGACCGAAGAGACGGGTTCTGCGGTACGAGAGGCCAGCCAGCACCGAACCGGCGGCCCCGCAGACTGTGTCTCACCATGAGAAAGCACATGAACCAGCGAGCCGGCAGCGTCCCGGCCCCCGCGGGCTCGGAGGACGTGCGCTGATGCCGGTCGCGAGAAACGGATCCGTCAATCTCCATTGGGAGAGCACAGGCCAGGGACCCGCCGTCCTGCTGCTCGCCGGACAGGGAATGACGCTGCCCGGGTGGTGGTCGACGATCCCTGCCTTGGCGCGGTCCTTCCGGGTGATCGCCTTCGACAGCCGCGACACAGGGCGCAGCAGTCGCGTGCCCCTGCCCTACACGGTGGCGCAGCTGGCCGGCGACGCCCTCGCGGTGCTGGACGCTGCGGGAGAGCAGCGTGCGCACGTGTACGGCATCTCGCTGGGCGGCAGTGTTGCGCAGGAGCTGGCACTGCGCCATCCCGACCGCGTGCAGGCGCTCGTTCTCGGCGCCAGCTCGCCTGGCGGGCTCCACGCGGTGCTCCCCGGACCCCTGGCGTTGACGTTCTTCGCCCGCGCCGGGAGCATGGGCCCGGAGGAGGCGGAGTGGGCCGCCGTTCCCTACACCTATGCCGAGGTGACCCGCCGACTCCACGCAGACCGGATCGCGGAGAACATCGCACGTCGGGTGAGCTCGCCCCCCGGCGCCCTCGCCTACCTGCACCAGGCGGCCGCCGTCGCCACGCACAACACCTTCAGCCGGCTTGGCCGCATCGCCGCACCCACGCTCGTCGTCCACGGCGAGCAGGACGCCGTGGTGCCGCCGGCAAACGGACGGCTGCTGGCCCGGAGGATTCCCGGCGCGGAGCTCAGGCTGTGGCCCGAGGCCGGTCACCTGTACATCATCGACGAGCCACGGGCCAATCTGGAGATTGCACGCTTCCTCCGGCGCCATTCCGCCGACTGGGCAGCACCGGACACGGCGGTTGCCTAGAGCGCTCGGTGACATCGACCCGTGAGGGGCGTGAGTTTAGTCGGTTCTGTCGATGACACGCCCGACGATGGCGCCTACTTTGTCCCGGCGGCGGCAGCCTGGCCGCCATCCACTGGGACGGGCCACGATGGGCTCATCGCCCCGACTGGACGACGAGACGGGTCAGCTCGACGCGGGAATCCACGCCGAGCTTGCTGAAGATGTGGCGGAGGTGGTAGCCGACGGTGTGGGGCGACAGGAACGTGGAGGCGGCGATCTCGCGGTTGGTTCGTCCCTCGCTCACGAGCTCTGCGACCGTGCGCTCGGTCTCGGTGAGGCTCTCCCACCCCCGGTTCGCACGGGAACGCCGCGGGTCAGGAGCGGCAGCGGCGGCGTCGGTGGCCGTCGGCTGGGGCAGGAAGCGGAGCAGCGCCCCGATGACGTCGCCGCCGTCGGCGACGGTCTCGCAGGACACGAAGCTCGAGCCTCCAACCGGCACGGGCAACTCGAACGCCGCATGCTGCCGATCGAACAGCGCCGATGAGACGAGGTCCCACAGCAGGGCACGGTCCATGTCGTGCAGGAGCTTGACCGCCGGGGCGTTCGTGTACATCGCCTGCCCGTTGAGGCCCACCAGTGCGGCTCCGCGGGCACCACGCCTGGCGCGCAGGAAGCTCTCGAGAAGGGCACGGTCAGCGCCCGGGTTCGCGCTGACGAGGCGTTGTTCGATGAGGTGGGCGGACCGCTTGGCCATGGCCAGCATCAGCGGGTGAGACCCCTCCACGGAGCACGTCAGGTCGATCGCGCCGACGAGCGAGGCGGTGGTGGGGTCGATGACGGGGGCCGCGGCGCAGGCCATTCGGGTGAGCGCATCGGCGAAGTGCTCAGTGCCCATGACCATGGATGGTGCCCGTTGCTCGAGCGCCGTGCCGATGGCGTTGGTGCCGATCCGGCTCTCCTGATAGCAGAAACCGGGCGCCAGCATGATCCTGTCGAGGCGGGCTCGCAGCATTCTGTCGCGGGTCAGCCGATCGACGATGTGGCCGTGCCGGTCGGAGAGCAGGAGGGCCATCGATGTGGACTCGAGGTCCTCGACCAGACGCTCCAGGACCGGCCGGGCGGCACGCTCGAGACGGTCATCGGGGTGCGGTTCGGGCTCGTAGGGGACCTCCAGCCGGTCGGGCTGAAGGTCGACGGCCATCGACCGGTGCCAGGAGGCAGCGATCTCGGGTCGGACCGCGGCGCTCGTCTGCCCGGTGGAGCGCAACTCGTCGAGTGCGTAGCGAAGGTCGGACCGTTCCTTTGCCATCCTGGGCCTCCTCAGGCCCCCCCCGATTCACGCCGTCCCCCCGGCTCCCGTGGAGCGCGTGAGGGATACGACGATACGTCGCGATCGACGGTATTCTCGCCGCCGGTGGTTGGGGTCTGAGATGGCCGGATGGTCAGTCAGCACCACCGGTCGTGGTGGCTGTGCCGGTCGCATCGGTCGCGGCGGTGGTCTCCGCCGCCGTCCCAGCCAGCGGCGCGAGGGCCGCGAGGCGGGCGAAACGCAGACTCATGCTCACTCTCGCTTCCTTTTCTGTGTCGGTCGCCTGGATGGGTCACAGCCGCATCGGTCGTCGTGCGACCGGATGCGCTCGCCGCTCCGAGCAACGTTAGGCTCCCATCGTTCGATCCGTCATCGACAGAACGGACCAACTTCGGAGCTGCGGCGGTCTAGTCGAGAATGAGTGGTGGTCGTAGTCATGACTGGGGATGACACGGTGAGGGTGCCGCGACAATGATCGGTTCCATGCGACCACACGAACGCAAGCGCCTCGACGTGATACCCGCGGCCCGGCGGCCGTCTGCCGAGGGTGCGTCTTCCAGCCCCACCATGGAGAGACGTGACCCTGCCGTACAGCGCACCAACGCACCGGTGGCGGAGGAGCTCGTGCGCGGCCACCGCACCGCGGGGTGCGCCATGGAGCTCGACGGCGGGCCCGCCTGCCCTGCGTGCCTCGCGTACCGGCTTCGCGGCTATCCCGCGAGGCGGTCATGAGCTGGTGGGTGCGCGCGGACGGCGCGGAGCGGTGGCTCGAGCACCTGGACGGTCCGCCGGCGGAGCTGCCGCCACCGACAGCGTGGGAGCGGTTCGGGGACCGCCTCGACGCTCTCCATGAGCGGCTGCCCTGGTGGGATGACGCGCTGATCCGCGCGCTGCTCCTGTTCGTCGTGGCTGGGGCTCTCGCACTCTGCGGACTGAGCATCGTTCATCTCGCCGTGCCCCACGCCTCCGCGGCACATCACGGTCCGACACACCCGCCGGCCATGACCGCCGTCCGCGTCACGGTCGGCCCAGGGGTGCCGGCGGTGGGAAGCGCACCGTTGCGCAGACCCTCGGCACCGGCCGCCATGTGGGCGAGTGAGGCTCGGTGGGCCGGCGGATCGGCGTCCCGGCGCACCGCACCGAGCTCGGATGGCGGCATGCCGGTCACCGGTCCTCTGCAGGCGGATGCGTATGGGGTGAACCTCGATCCCGTCGCCACCTGCCTGAGCTGTACGACCGCGCAGGCGGGACGCAACTCCTCGGCTGCCGAGGGACGCGAGTTCCGGCTCGCCGGCGAGAGCGTCTGTGAGGGACAGGTCCCGGCCAACGGGTACGCGAACGGTACGCTTGTCGCCCTCCCTTCCAATCCGCTTCTCCGATTGGCGGTCGCGGAGTGGGACGGCTACGCCACCGCGAACCGGGACGCATCGCGGAGCCACGCTCGGGGTGCGCTCCTGGACTTCGCGTTCGGCGATGGTGGGATCGCCACCGTCACGATCGGCGATTCGACGAGCGACGCCACCTACCGCGGGTCGGCGTCGCATGCGAGCAGCGACAGCAACGGGGCTCGCGCCGCACTGGGAGGCCGGCGGCTCACCCTCGTGGTCCTCCACTCGGAGGGCTCCAGCGACGCTCCCGGGCACGCGTACCTGGCATCCCTCAACGGTGAGGAGGTGATGGCGTCGAACCGGGCAGGGGATGACAACGGGGTCACCGTCCCACGGGTGACCAGCGTCGCCCTGCTGCACAGCGATGGGAGCGGTGGGCTGCTCGCGTCGGCGAGTGACGGGCGCGCCCAGCGCGTGGCCACGGTCGGAACCACGTGGGTGGGGAGACCCTCGGCGGACCCGCAACCGTTGCAGTGATGGACGAGCAGCCGGCGAGGCGGAGCTCTGGGGTCTTCATTCAGTACTCGCCGAGCACGATGTGGGGCAGCATCCCGTTGTCGAGCGACCATGCCCCCATCATCGCGACGGGGCCGTCCTCGTCGAGAGCCACCTCGCGCCGGTGTGCGCGCGCACGATGGGCGGCGGCGCGGGCGACCGCCTCGAGCGCCGAGAGCTGACCGCCGTGGGTGCCGGCCATCAGCGAGGCGAGATGCTCCACCGCGAGGTCGAGGTCGGCGACCGACCCCGCCGGCGTTCCCTCGCGGGTCGTCAACCGGTCGGGATGAGGCTGGGTGGCGGTGGCGGTCACGGTGTCTCCTCGTGGGAGGTTTCCACGACGACGTGCGTCTGGTACGCGGTGCCGGTTGCGTGCAGCCGCTCGAGGGCGGCGACGGCGGCCGCGAGGGTGCGGTAGCCCACGCAGAGGGCCGGTCCGTCGGGTGATTCGAGGATGGCGAACATTCGGCGGGTGTCTCCTGAGCTTCGTTGCGCGCCGAGGACGGTGGAGCCCCGACCCGGCAACCGCGTCTCCCGCGGACACGACCGAGGCACCGATGACCGCAGGACCGATGAACGGCCGCAGCCGGTGACTGTGCGTGTTCCGGCGCACTGCCGGGAACATGCTCCCCCGCACCGTCCTCTCCGGGAACTGTACGGTGGGACAGTCATCACCTGACCTCCGACGTTGCTCCGGCTGCGCTGTGACTCGACGGGTGCTGCGGAAGCTGCCCGTACTCGAACGACAACTGCGGCACCTGACCCCTGGTACGGCAGGTCCCGCCCTTCGGACAGTCGGCATGTCATTCGCCCGTACCTACCTTGGCAGTGCAGACACGCCCTCGATCTCATTGCGCGTCCAAGGAGCAACCATGACCTCGATCTTCGCCGTTGTCGAGCGACTGCGTGTTGGTACGGCCCGTGGACGTCTCGCCACCGTCGCCGCCACGGCCTCGCTCTGCGCGGCCCTGGTCATCGTCCAGGCCACCCCCGCCGCGCCGGACGCGCGGGTCTCCGCGACGACCGAGACCCGTGGCACGCTCGTCCCCAACGCCGATCACCTCATGATCAGCCGCGCGCCGGCGCCGGTGGCCGCCCCGGCGCCGACGCAGGCGCCCGCCCCGGCGCCGATCCCGATGCCCGTGGTCCAGGGGGCGGCGCCGGCGCCGGTGGTCGCGCCCGCGCCTCGGGTGATCAGGCGACTTCCCGTGCCGGTGGTCCGGCGCAACTGGCTGACCAGCGGTGACGGCACCCTCAGCACCGGCGTCGGCGTCTACAGCGACTGCTCGGGCGCCTCCGAGCTCACCCGCGCCTCCGCCGCCATCGACACCTGCATCGACGGACCGCGGTACTTCGTGGGTCACAACGCCGGCGTGTTCACCCCGCTCATGCACATGGGGGTGGGCTCGGTCATCACCTACTACGATGAGAGCGGCGTGGCGCATGTCTGGCGGGTGGTCTCGGTGCGCGCCAACTGGCGTTCGACGAACGGCGTGCCGCCCGCCACGCAGCCTGACGTCGTCGCCCAGTTCCAGACCTGCGCGGTCCCCGACGGCTCGATCGACCGCATCCTCGACGTGGTCCCCGCCTAGCCTACGGGTGGGCGGGCCTCTGCCGGACCGGCACCGGGTGGGGGCGCCGGGAGAGGAGAACTACACGCTCGCGTGATGTGCGCCCAGCGCGGAATCCGTCAACCTGGCTGAACCAAGCCCAGACGACGTCAGGGGCCATCCGGAACGGCACCCTCGAGGTTCGCATCGCCGTCGGCGACGACCCACGAGACGACGGCCACCAGGATGCCCGTCAGCCGATCCTGAGCGGACCCCAGACCAGGCCGAGCCAGCACCACCCCGGTCCATCCCGAGAGGAGACCACCATGGAGGTTCTCGACACCGCGACAGCCACCGCATCGGGCGGCCGCGAGGTCTTCGCCTGCCATCCCGCCTGCCTCCCCGGCGCTCTCGAGCTGATCGCCCGGCAGGCGACGCTCACCGTGGTGTAGGCGCCGCGGATCCGGCATGGAACTTCGACATCTTCGCCACTTCGTCGCCGTCGCCGAGGAGCTGCACTTCCGGCGCGCCGCCGAACGTCTGCATGTCGCTCAGCCAGCCGTCAGCGAGCAGGTGCGCAAGCTCGAGGAGGACCTGGGCGTTCAGCTCCTCGAGCGGACGAACCACAGGGTCTCGCTGACGCCCGCCGGGGACGTTTTCCTGGTGGAGGCGCGGCGCGTCCTGCAGCAGGCCGAGCGAGCGCGGCACGCGGCCATACGCACGGGCGACCAGGCCAATGGACGACTGCGAGTCGGACATCTGCCCGATGCCGTACCGCCCGCTCTGCCACGAACGCTTGGGCATTTCGCGAGGGCGACCCCGGGCGTGGAGATCGTGCTGGAGACGTACTCCTCCCTGGACCTCATCGAGCGCGTTCGCGACCATCAGCTCGACGCCGCCATTGTCTGCCTGCCTGCACCGGTCAGCGGACTGCGGGTGACAACGTTGGGCGAGGAGGGGGTGGTCGTGGGGCTGGGCGAGACGCATCCCGCGGCCGGCGGCCTGGTGATCAGCCCGCGCCTGCTGGAGCGCACGCCGCTGTTGGTGATGGCGCGCACCACGAACCCGGCGTTCTTCGACTGCGTGATCACCGCCTGGCGGGACGCGGGGATCGCGGCGGTGCCGCTGGAGGTGGCGGTGCCCAACGTGGAGCACCTCCTGCTCGCGGTCGCGGCGGGCGCAGGCGCGGCTCTGCTTCCGGGATCGGCCGCCCGACGCTACGCCACCCCCGGCGTCCGGTTCCTCCCGCTCTCGGCCCCATCACCGACCTGCGAGGTGGCCGTCATCACCCACCCCGAGCACGCCAGCATCGCCACATCCGCGTTCCTGCAGCTGGCGCACGCCGCCTCCGCCCCGGCTCGCGAGGTCGAGCGTACGGTGGCAGTCTGAGAGCACCGGCGATCGCTGATCGCTCGATGATGGCCTGACCTCCCCGTCCGCTGCTCCACCGCCGGATCCACACCCGTCAGCGCTGCGATTCCGGCGCCGGCCGACCGTCGTGCGCGGGTGATGCCGATCTGCCGTCGGGGGTCACGCCGCGAGTCCTGAGGGCCAGCGGTGACCGTCCCAGCGGACAGCCCCGCGCCCGCAGGGTCGGCACGAGACTCGAGTGGTGCCACAGGAGAGCGCAGCAATCAAGATCACGCTCGAACTGCAGAAGGAGTACGCGTGACCGCAAGTGACCCGATCATCATGGTCGAGGGCGTCGAGAAGTCGTTCGGCTCGACGCGCGCCCTGGCGGGCGTCGACCTCGCAGTCGAGCGCGGAACCGTGCTCGGCCTCCTGGGCCGCAATGGGGCCGGGAAGACGACCCTCGTGCGCATCCTGGCGACCCTGCTCGTGCCGGACTCCGGCCGCGTGCGCGTCGCCGGGGCAGACGTCGTCCGGAAAGCGCAGGTGGTGCGCTCGCTGATCGGTTTCGCGGGCCAGTCCTCCGCCGTCGACGAGACGCTGACCGGCCGCGAGAACCTGCAGCTGGTCGGCCGCCTGTATGGCCTGCGACGGTCGCAGGCCCGGGCGCGCGCCGACGAGACGCTGGAGCGTCTCTCGCTCACCGAGGCCGCCGATCGGCTGGTGCGCACCTACTCCGGCGGCATGCGCCGTCGTCTCGACCTCGGCGCCAGCCTGGTGGGCCATCCGATCGTGCTGCTCATGGACGAGCCCACCACCGGCCTCGACCCGCGCACGCGGGTCGAGCTGTGGACGTTCATCGAGGAGCTGGTCCGCCAGGGCACCACGGTGCTGTTGACGACCCAATACCTCGAGGAGGCCGACCGCTTGGCCGATCGCATCGCTGTGATCGAGCGGGGCCGCGTGATCGCCGCCGGCACGCCCGATGAGCTCAAGCAGCACATCGGCGGTGACGTCCTCGAGGTGCGAGCCACCAGCTCCGGAGACGTCGAACGCCTCGTCGGCCTCCTGGATGGGCTCGGTTCCGGCGCACCGGTCGCGGACCTGCGCGGGCAGCGCGTCACGCTGCCCACGAGCGAGCGGGTGCAGACGCTTCTGGCGGTCGCCCGTCGCATCGAGGAGTGCGGCATCGCCGTCGACGACCTCGGCGTGCGCCGTCCGTCACTCGACGACGTGTTCCTGAACCTCACTCGCCAGGTTGCGACGGAGCCGCCGGCGGTGGGGCCGCTCGCCTCGTCAAGCGAGGAGCGGCTGACCCGCACGCACACCCCGTCGCAGGGAGTCGCACGATGAGCACCGCATTCACCGCCAGCGTCACGGGCCCAGCGATCCCGCGGTGGTGGGACGAGCTCGCCTATCACTTCATGCACCTCGACACCGTCGTCAGCCTGGCGCTGATCGTGGCCTCCGGGGTCATCCTCGCGTGGCTGATCCTGGCCGTCTCTCGCACGCTGTGCGGGCGGAGCGACAACATCGTCACTCTGCCCCCCGTCCGCGCACAGGGGCTGCGCGCGTTCGTCTCCGACACACTCGTGCTGACGCGCCGCAACCTCCTTCTCTCCCGACGGACGCCGCAGCTGGTCGTCGCCGCTGCGATCATGCCGGTCATGTTCGTCCTGCTGTTCCGCTACGTGTTCGGTGGCTCCATCCACGTCGCCGGCTACGCCAGCTACGTCGACTACCTGATCCCGGGGATCATCGTGCAGACCGCGCTCTTCGGGGGCTCTTCCTCGGCGGTCAGCGTCGCCGAGGATCTGACCAAGGGCGTCACCGACCGCCTCCGCTCGCTGCCGACGCACCGCGGGGCGATTCTCACCGCTCGCACGCTGGCTGACCTGGTGCGCCTCACCTACACGGTGGCGCTGATGATCCTGATCGGCCTGCTCGTCGGCTTCAGGTTCCACAACGACCTGCCGTCCATCCTCGCCGGTATCGGGATCGCTCTGTTCTTCGGATACGCCTGCTCCTGGCTCTTCGCGCTCCTCGGCCTGGTCGTGCGCAACGTCGAAGCCGCCACGCTCGCGGCGTTCGTGGTGACCTTCCCGCTCGTCTTCGCGGCATCGACGTTCACATCGACGGACACGATGCCCGACTGGCTGAGAACGTTTGCCGACGCGCAGCCCGTGACCAGCGTCATCGATGCCCTCCGGGCCCTGACAGAGGGAACCGGTTCAGCGGAGCAGCCGATGCTCCACGCGCTCGCGTGGTCGGCGGGAATCCTCGTCGTGGCGGCAACGCTCGCCCTCCGCCGATTCCGCGAGGTCTGATCAGAAGCGACGGTGGCCCCGGCCGCCCACACGAGGAGGTTCACCAGATATGCACCCGAGGCTCTCACTCAACCGCTGGATCGCGGCGGCGGCGGCCGCCGGCGCATTGAGCGTCGGCGTCCCGCTTGCCGGCCCCACCATCACGGCCAGGGCCGCCGTCGGCGCGGTCGATCCGGCGCCTCCGCGCGATACGACGACGGTGACGACGACGTGTACGTACGGCGTGATCATCGTGTTCGCCACCCCGTTCACCGCAAACCTGCTCCCCTGTGCACAACCTCTGTCGGGTGGCGGCACAGCGGCGTCGATGCCTGCCAGCTCCACGAGTGTGGGTGGCGCGCGGTAGCCGCATCTCTGCAGACCACGAAATGGAGAAAGGCAGCGACGTGTACCAGGAAAACTCGACGGATCGAGCAAGGAGCCGTAGCACGATGATCGCCGGCAAGCCCTCCCTGAGCGATCCGTTCAACGCCTGCACCGAGGTGCCCGTTCGGGGCGGCGGGCTGTGCGTGTGGCGCGCGGGCCCGCCGCCGAGCGAGGCCGAGGCGGTCGTCCTGGCCGTCCACGGCATCACGTCCTCTCACATGGTGTGGCGGACGGTCGCTCGAGAGCTCACGGGCGCGACCGGCGTATGCCTGCTGGCACCCGACCTTCGGGGACGCGGACACAACGCCGCCCTCCCCGGCCCGTACGGCATGGCGGCCAGCGTGGACGACCTTCTCGCCGTGCTCGACCACGCCGGCGTCGAGCGCGCCGTGCTCGCCGGGCATTCGATGGGCGCGTACGTCCTCGCGCGGCTCGCGGCACAGCACCCCGAACGGGCGGCTGCGCTCGTGCTGGTGGACGGCGGCCTGTCGATCCCCATCCCGCCGGGGCAGGATCCCCACCAGCTGCTCGCGCACGTGCTGGAGCAGTCGATCGCCCGCCTGAAGATGACCTTCGAGTCGGTCGACGAGTATGTGGGGCTCTGGCGCGAGCACCCGGCGCTGATTCACCAGTGGAACGATGACGTCGACGCCTACGCGCGATACGACGTGGCCGGCGAGCCCGGCGCCATGCGCTGCGTCGTCTCGGAGGCGGCGGTCGCGGCTGACTGTGCAGACCTGGTGCTCGACGAGACGACGCGGACGGCCGTCGATCGGGTGCGCGCGCCTCTCTATCTCGCGCGCGCGCCGCGCGGTCTGTTCGACGACGACCCGCTGCTCCCTGGCCCCCTCGTCGACGCCTTCGTCGCCGCGCATCCCGATGCGCGGATCGAGGACATCGCGGGCGTCAACCACTACACGTTGGCCTTCGGCGCGGGTTCGGGTCCGCGCCGGGTCGCGGCGGTCATCGGAGAGGCGATCCGGCGTGCCCTGACGGCCTGAAGCTGCCGTCCGGGTCCATCACCACCGGCACCGGGTCGCCCACCGGTCGGGCCCGCCCTCGTGAAGGCGGGCCCAGGCCCGTGGTGTCCGTCGCCGTCCCCACGCCCTCCAGCGAGCAGTTTCCGGGACCGGTGCGCTGCGCACCCGCTACGGGCTGGCCGGCAACAAGGACGACCGCGGTGATGCCTTCGTCCTCGCGGACTGCCTGCGCACCGACGGCCACCGCTGGCAGTCGCTCCAGCCGGACTCGCCCACCACCCTCACGCTGCGCTCCGCGGTGCGGACCCGCAAGGACCTGGTGGCCAACCGCATCGCCACCACCAACCAGCTGCGCGCCCAACTCGAGCTCGTCTTCCCCGGCGCCGTCGGCCTCTTCGCCGACCTCGACAGCCCTATCAGCCTCAGCTTCCTGGAACGCTTCCCCACCGCCACCAAGGCCGCCTGGCTCTCGGAGACGCGTCTCGCCGCCTGGCTGCGCGCCAGCGCCTACTCCGGGCGCACCCCGGTCGTCGAGCTGCTCGGTCGCCTCCAGGCGGCGCCGCGAGGCCGCCACGGCGCCGCGGCCACCGCACAGGCGGAGGTCACCCTGGTCCTCGTTCAGGTGCTGCGCAGCCTGCTCGCCGGTATCGACCGTCTCGAGGCGCAGATCGCCGAGCAACTCGCTCTCCACCCGGACGGGTTCATCTTCCAGAGCCTGCCCCGCGCAGGCACCATTCGCGCCGCCGCCATGCTCGCCGAGATCGGCGACTGCCGCGCCCGCTTTCCGACCCCCCGATGCGCTCGCCTGCCTCGCCGGCGCCGTTCCCTCGACACACAGTTTCGGCAAGCATCGGGCGGTGACCTTCCGCTGGGCCTGCGACAAGAAGCTGCGTCGCCTAACGCTCCGCCCCCCGGCGAGGCTCGAGCAGTCCGGGGAGGCAGCGTCCAGAGTTCCCAGGCCGGCTGCCACGAACCGGTTCGCAGCAGGCGCCATCCAGCACGTCTGTGGACGCTCACCCGAACCAGCCGAGCGCGGTGGATGTGCTCGGCGGGCATCTTCGACCGATGGCGCGCCGGCGGCACTACGCCGCGGTGCGCTGCAGGAATGGGCGCAGCGTTACGACGCGCGGCAGGCTCTTCGCCCGCCGCGCGTCGCACACGGCTCCCGGCCGTACCACTCGACCGGCCTGTGATGTTCGCGCCGGCCGGTGGACGGGTACGGGGTCCGCAGGTGCGCTACTTGTTGAACTGGGGGCCGCCACCGAAGCAGGCGGGGTGAGGCTTGTCGTGAAGGGGGCCGTAGGGACCCCAGGGACCGAGCGGGCCGAAGGGACCAAGGTTGTAGCTGAACCCAAGGCACTGCAGGTCGCCCTGGCTGGGTGGCTGGGGGACGGGCAGGTCGAGCGGATTGGTGACTGCGGCTGGGGCAGCGAGTCCGACCGCTCCGGCGGTCGGCGTCGCGGCTCTCGTCACGGCCACAGGGGCGGCGGCGGCAAGCAGACCGACGACTGCTCCCACCCGCACCCAGCGGTTGAGCCGGAACATGGAACGTTGAACCTCCTTGGCGCCAGGCGGCCGGGGCTGCCGCCGGACAGGTGCTGTGCGGGCGCTTCTCCAGCGCGCCCCGCCGTCGTGGCACAAGAGTCCCATTCGGCGGTCACTCCTCCAAATGTCCTCTTGGGCAGTCACACCTGGCCAACCGGACGTTCGAGGGAGTGACTCCGGATGCGACGGTGCTCGTCACGACGGAGCAGGCCGCGCAGGCAGGGGCGCCGAGCGATCGAACGAGGACACCGCCGTATGCGATGGAGCCGAGCGGTCGGAGCCAGACCCGACCATGCGACCCCGCATTGTGTGGTGCGGCCTCCGCGCGTGCTCTCCGAGCTCAGAGAACGCCGCAACGCACGTGTCCGACATCTGCGCGACCGTGTCGCCACCCAGTACGGGCTGCACCCGTCTGCGCTGGCGCCCCTGGGAGAGGAGACCCTGAGGACCATGGCCAGGAATGTCGAGCTGGGGCTGGTCCGGGTCACCGTGTACCGGGTCGAGGAGTCGATGACGAGCGGGCAGCCGAACACACCTGGAACGACTGCCGGGCCGCCCTCGGACTGCCACTGACCACGCCGAGCTGACGGACCGATCGCTCGTCCGTCCTCCCACCGCCGGGCCGGTGTGGTCCCCTTGGCTCCAGTAGTGTTTTATGATAGCGTCCATATCATGTTCAGTGTGGGGCCGCCAGGGCCGCGACCCGGGCGGGCGGTTCGTGTGGGGAGGTGCTCGGGGTGTCGGTCTCGCATGGCAACGGTCGCGTCGCCGTCGGTGATGGATGGGAGCCACCTCTTCCCCGGCCGCGCGGGCCGCTGAGCGGCCCCCTGCTGGCGCACCTGGCGTCATCCCCTCACCGGCTCCCGGAGCCTTCCCCCTTCCACGGAGATGCTCTCGGTGACGACGATCTCCATCTCGCCCTCTACGTCTGCTACGAGCTCGCCTACCGGGGGTTCTCGCAGGTCGACGACGGCTGGGAGTGGAACCCGTCCCTGATCGCCTATCGCGCCCGGCTCGAGGAGGCCTTCGAGAGGGCGCTTCGAGCGGCGCACCCGGCACCGCTCGAGAACGGTCTCGGGGTGGCCGAGGAGCTGCAGTCCATCGTCGACGGTGACGAGTCGCCCTCGCTCTCACGGGTGCTGGCGGACAGCGGCACCCTGCAGCAGTACCGCGAGCTCGCCGTTCACCGGTCCGCCTACCAGCTCAAGGAGGCGGACCCGCACACCTGGGCGATCCCGCGGCTGGCCGGGGTTCCCAAGGCCGCCCTCATTCGAATCCAGTCGGAGGAGTACGGGGAGGGTTGCGCCGAGCGCATGCACTGCACGCTCTTCGCCCGCACCATGGAGCGGCTCGGCCTCGACAGCCGGTACGGCGCCTATCTCGAGCACCTGCCCGGACCCACCCTGGCGACCGTGAACCTCATGTCGATGTTCGGACTGCACCGGCGTCTGCGCGGAGCCATCGTGGGCCACCTCGCCGTCTTCGAGATGACCTCGTCCGGCCCCAACGCACGCTATGCCGGTGGCATGCGCCGGCTCGGCCTCGACGAGGCGGCCACCCACTTCTACGACGAGCACGTCGAGGCCGACAGCGTGCACGAGGTGCTGGCGCGCAACCAGCTGGCGGCGGCCCTCGCCACCGCCGAGCCGCGGCTCGCCGGCGACATCCTCTTCGGGGCACGTTCCCTGCTCGACCTCGAGGGACGCTTTGCACGCCGGCTGCTCGACGACTGGGCCAGGGGGCGCAGCTCCCTGCGGCAGCCGCTGACGGAACCCTCGGCCCTCGTCGTGGGATGACGCTCAGGGCCTTCGGCCCAATAATGTTTCCAGTGATGAGCCGTGGGTGAGTCCGAGACCGGAGACACTTTGGCAGGGTTGTTCCACTGAGAGCCCTCAGCTACGTGCTGCCCATCCGCTGCGACGGTCCGTGCGCGGGGACCCACGACGATCTCACCGCGTATCTCGGCGCCCTCCCCGGATCGACCGAGGTCCTGGTGGTCGACGGGTCCGGCCCGGCGACCTTCCAGCATCACCGGCGCATCCTGCCCGCCACCGTGCGCCACCTGCGTCCCGACCCTGGCATCGGCGGCCGCAACGGGAAGGTGGCGGGAGTGCTGACCGGCGTGCGCAACGCCGTCAACGACGGTGTCGTCATCGCCGACGACGACGTCCGCTGGTCCGCCTCGGGACTGCGGCGCGTCGAGGCGCTGCTCGCCGGTGCCGAGGTGGTCCGGCCGCAGAACTATTTCGACCCGGCTCCATGGCACGCGCTCTGGGACACCGCGCGCACCCTGATCAACCGCAGCCTCGGCGGTGACTTTCCGGGAACGCTCGCGGTCCGGCGCTCCTTCCTGCTCGAGCGGGGGGGATATGACGGCGACGTCCTCTTCGAGAACCTGGAGCTGATCCGCACCGTCCGTGGTGCCGGCGGCCGCGAGGCGATCCCGCTCGACCTCTATGTGGCCCGGCGCCCGCCCTCGGTGCACCGATTCCTCTCCCAACGAGTGCGCCAGGCGTACGACGACCTCGCCATCCCCGGCCGGCTCGCCGCCGGGCTGCTGGTGATCCCGCTGATGGCGTGGGCCGTCCACCGGCGGCAGCCGTCGGTCCCGGGTGCGCTGACGCTGTCTCTCGTGGCGCTGGCGGAGGCCGGCCGCAGGCGCGCCGGAGGCGCCGAGGTGTTTCCGGCAGCGGCGTCGTGGCTTGCCCCCCTCTGGGTCGTCGAACGCGGGGTGTGCGCCTGGCTCGCGGTCGCCAGCCGGGCGCTGCTCGGCGGCTGCCGCTACCGGGGCGTCCTCATCTCCCGCGCCGCCTCATCGGAGGCGGCACTCCGCAGGTCCGCGAGGCGGACCGCGTCGCGAGCGGCGGTCCAGCCAACCCCGCCTGACGAGGGACTCCCTGCGCGCTGAGGTCCAGGCGACGACCCAACCGCCGGGTGGCGGCCGCGAGGACGGGTTCACGCCTCGCCACCGTCGATCCGGGGTAGTGCCGTCATCACCGGAGGGGCGGGTCGGAGACGCCAAGCAAGGGAAGCCCGCATGAGTGACGAGCAGCCCCGTCTTCCGGAGGGCCGGCGACACCGCGTGGAGGGCGGGCCTCTCATGCGGCGGCGGACCTTTCTCAGGGGCGTGGCCGGTGCCGTGGCCGGCGCGGTCGCCACCGGCTCGGTTGCCCCTGGCGCGGCGCAGGCCGTCACGAAGGATGACTACAACATGGAGGCGACCCGGGACGGGCTGAGGACGGTTCCGTTCTACGGCCAGCATCAGGCGGGGATCGCCACCCCTCCGCAGACGGCCGCCGGCTTCCTCGCCTTCGACGTGACCGCGGCCAGCCGTGCTGAGCTCACCGACCTGTTGCGCACGCTGACCGCACGCGCCGCGTTCCTGACCGCGGGCGGCACTCCGCCGCCGGTCCCGCCGAACTCGGCACCCTCCGACGACCGTCTGCTCGGTCCCACGGTGCTGCCCGACGATCTCACCGTCACCGTCGCCCTGGGCGCGTCGCTGTTCGACGGCCGCTACGGGTTGGGGCCGCGCACGCCGGCCCAGCTCGAGACGATGCGCGCGTTCGCCCACGACAACCTCGACCCGGCGATCTCCGGCGGTGACCTGCTGCTGCAGCTGTGCGCCGGGCACCGCGACACCGTCGGGCACGCCATGCTCGACATCCTCGCCCACACCGCCGGCGGAATGCGGCTGCGGTGGCGCATCGACGGGTTCCGCTTCCCGCCGCGCCCGGTGGGCATCCCGCGGGACTGGATGGGCTTCAAGGACGGCATCACCAACCCCGACACCCCCACCACCACCCAGATGAACCAGCAGGTCTGGGTCCAGCCCGGCCCCCCCGAACCGGCCTGGACCGCGGGCGGCACCTACCAGGTGCTGCGCATCATCCGGATGTTCCTGGACACGTGGGACAGGGTCCCCGTCGAGGAGCAGGAGCGAATCTTCGGCCGCCGCAAGATCAGCGGCGCGCCGATGTATGCGACCTCGCCGACCGCCTCGGACAACCTCGATCCCATCTACACCAACGACCCTCAGGGCCTGCTCACGCCGCTCACCTGCCACATCCGCCTGGCCAACCCCCAGACCCCGCAGACCGCGGCCACCAGCGCCATCCTGCGTCGCAGCTTCCAGTACGACCGCAGCCCGGACGTGCGGGGGAACCCCGACATGGGCCACGCGTTCTGCTGCTTCCAGCAGCAGCTGGCGACCTACATCGCCATGCAGACCCGGCTGGAGGACGAGATGCTGGTCCCGTTCGTCAGCCCGATCGGTGGGGGCTACTTCTTCGCCCTTCCCGGGGTGAGAGACGCGCAGGACCACTACGGTCGCGGCCTGCTGACATGACCGCACCCATCCACCCGGTCACCCCCCTGTCATCGTTCGCCGTGGCGGTGGGCATCGGGATCCTCCTGGTCACCGGCTCTCTCCTCGCCACATGCGGTTCGGCCGCAGTGGCAACCCCGGACCGCGACGTCTACGTCACCAACCAGCTCGACAACACCCTCTCGGTCATCGACGGGAGCACCGACAGGGCGGTCGCCACCGTGCCGGTCGGCACCTCGCCGGCCGGGGTGGCGGTATCTCCGGATGGCAGGTACGCCTACATCGCCGAGGCCGGGGACCACGCCATCTCGGTTCTCGACACCGGCACCAGGACGATCGTCACGACCGTTGCGCTCCCGGCCGGGAGCAGCCCCCTGGGCGTGACCCTCAGTCCCGACGGGCGGTTCCTCTACGTCGCCGATGGCGGATCCGACAGCGTCTCGGTCCTGGACACGCGAACCAGACGGGTCGTGGCCTCCGTGCCGGCCGGCAGCCAACCGGTGAACGTGGCCGTCACACCGGATGGCGGGTCCCTCTACGTCGCCAACTCCGGATCCGGCGACGTGTCCGTCATCGACACCCGCACACTTCGGAGCGTCCGAGTCGTGCCGACGGGTCGATACCCGGCAGGGGTGGCCGTCACACCCGACGGCGGGTCGGTCTACGTCGCCAACGAGCTGTCCGCCACCGTCACCGTCATCGACACCCGAAGCGGCGAGGTGGAAGCGAGGATCCCGGTCGGAACGGGCCCGTTCGACGTGGCGGCGAGCCCCGACGGCCCGCAGGTCTACGTCACCGATCCCGGTCCGGGCACCGTCGCCGTCATCGACACCCGCCTCCGCTCGGCCGTCTCCACCATCTCCATCGGTCCCTACGGCACGGACCCCTTCAGCGCGGCAGCCACGCGCCACGCCATCTACGTCGTCAATCAGGGGGCCAACACGCTGTCCGTCATCGACCCACGGACCTACCATGTGTTGACCTCGGTCCCCACCGGCAGCAGTCCCTACGGCGTGGCCGTCACCCCGTCCGGACCCGAGCGATAGACACCGCCGACGGCCTCGCGTAACGCCGGTCGCAACCCCATACCTGAGCGGATCGATCAACTTTCCGCGGGTTTGCTCGGGTTCACGTCAACCGACTTGACACCGTTGCGCCGGTCGTCCGTACGCGGCGGACGCTCCAGCGCCACCCGGCCGCGCGCCACCCACGGCGATGTCGTGTGTGGTCGCCACCGACCAGGCCGCGGCCGATGTTGGCACCAACGGGGACGACGAGTAGTTGACTGTCTGGATCGACTAACTAAAGTATCAAGCGACGTCGGCGAGGCGGACTCCATGAGGGGGTGAGGATGTGTGGACCTGGACGGGCGCACCCCAGGACGCGCGGCGGACGGGCACGGAGCGCGGTTGTGCACCGTCTCAGATGGTCACGTGCACATGTGGCTATGTGCACGCCGGCGCCTGAGCCGTGTCCGACGACAGCAGCGTCACTGACACGAGCGGTACCGGCACGGCGCCATCGCCGGATCCCGCGACCGACACGGCCGCGCCGGCGGTCGTTCGGGCGTCGAGCCCGGCCGAGCGCAACGCCGCACGCCAGGCCGAGCGCCGGCTCGTGGTGTACCTCGACGAGGTCCAGCGCCACTGGCTGAGGGGCGTCGAGGCGGATGCCCTCCGGGACGATGTCCGCCTCTCCGCAAGCGCGATCGTCCGCCTGGCCATCGATGAGCTGCGTGCCCGCGGCATCGGGTGGCAGGGGCTGGCAGATCGTCTCCCCGAGGGCGGGGACCAACCCACCGGCAACGATCAATGACCGCCGTGAGCGCGCCTTGGGTTTGCAGTGGTGCGGGTCGATGACGTGTGCCGTCGCAACCATGTGCTCATGTACATGTTGGCATGTGGCGACACGGAGCCACTGAGTCCACATGCATTCCGGGATTGTCGTTCAAGGGGATCGCTGCTAGAGTCACCCCACCCCGGCAGTCGTGACCGCCGGCGACCGATGCGCAGCCAGCCCAGTCAGGACTTGATTCATCATGGCAATCCGGACTCTTCGCGGGGTGGCCTCGTGTGCACTCGGCACGGTCGTGCCGGTCTGCACCTGCTCATGAGCGGGATGTCGCACCCGTGCCTGCTGATCGAGGGCACCGCGGCGCTGATGATCGCGGGCTGTGGCGGCGTCGCCGTCGGCGTCTCCCCGTCGCCGCCGCATGTGCGACCGTGCGTGCAGCCGACGATGACTCCGCAGCGGGACTGCTCTCGCTCCTCGGCGTCGGCCCCTCCCCGTCCGGTCGAGGCCACTCCCTCGAGTGCTCCTCACGGGGTGGGGCCGGGCGCCCCCGCACCGGCGGCGGCGGCCCATCCCGGCTCGCTGCCGCGGTCGCCCTCCGATTCGCGGTCGCCCGCTCAGCGCAGCCCGGTGCGCGGACGAGCCAGAACCTCCCGGACGGCCGCGGCAACCCGACGGCCTGACGGACCGAGGGGTGGGTGACGGTGACCGGGCATGGCGAGAGTTGGCCACCCGGGGGCGATGGCCCCCTGGACGTGGCCGAGAAGCGTGTCCTCCGAGCCGAGACGAAGCTCAGCTACAGTCACGGGCGGTGGGAGGAGCACCTCGAGTGGTGTGCCGACTGCACCTGGTCGACCATGAGCCGATACGCTGCGCCCGGCTGCGCCGCCGGGCAGCGGCTCCGCGCCGACCTCGAGAACGCTTGCGAGGCCGCCGCGGAGGCGCGCGAGCTTGCCGCCATCCAGCGTCATGGACAGGTGAGCGGCAGCTCGCCCTGCGTCGCCTGCGGTGCGGTCTTCTCCGCCCATACCATGCGCATGGCTCTGCGCTGCGCCGCCGCCCTGGAGCTTGCGGGCGTCCGCTGAGGCGACTGGAGTCAGACCCTCCCGGCATCCCTCGTCGTCACCGCGCGGCCGTCCAGGGGCGGCAGCTCGAGCGGAGAGCCGCCACGCAGACGTCCAGATGATAGGTGCGTTCCCAGTCCCAGGGCCGGGCGGTCCGGTCGAGGGCCAGGTCGGCTTCGAGGTGCCGGCGCAGGAGCGTCCGCAGCGCCGCGCGGAGCGGCGGCACGCACTCCCGGCAGTGCTGGAGCTGGTCCACCGCCGTGAACGCCCCGCATCCCCGACACCACCATGCCTGGGGATGGTCGGGAGGGCAGAGCGTGGCGGGCAGCGTGTACACGTGGCGCTCGAACATGCTCGCAGCCTCTCGCCTGACGCACTGCTTGCACAGGCGCTTCCTCTCCCCGGTCGTGGGCCTGCCCGCACCAGCACCCCGCATCGGGGTGGTCGCGCAGCGGACCTCCTCGGGAAGGGGTCCCTCGATCTGCATCCGGCCCTTCTCGGACCGCCTGCAGGAGGGGTAGAGGTGATACGTGCCTCCCCGGAGGGAGGGATACACCGTTCTCGATACAGCCGGCGCAACGCTCGCCGGTGGTCGCATCGAGTGGTCGCCTTCCATCATCATCCTGACTCTGCGCTGGGCAACGAGGTGTGAACCAGTCTACAGCGACATGCCAGTAGCAGCAATGTATGGCAACAACATGCCCGTGTTCACACATGACCAGTGAACACCACCGTCACCAGCACCCAGCACCCAGCACCCAGCACCGGTCATCGGTCACTCGTCGGGTCGAGCCGCCAGGTCCCGCCACTCGACGCCGCGAGCGCGCAGCTCGTCGATGGCCAGGCGGACGATCGCGCTGGCGGAGAGGCGAACATCGTCCTGGAGAGCGTCCGCCTCGATGCCGCGAAGCCAGCGACGCTGGGGCTCCTCGAGGTAGACGACGAGGCGCCGCTCTGCCTGTCGTGCCGCGTTGCGCTGAGCCGAGCTCGGGGCACGGACAGGTTGGGGCGCGTCGACACCGGGTGAGGGCTCGGACTGGGGTTGCGGCACCCTGGTGACGGGTCCACCGCTCGAATCGCGGCAGGTGTCGGACAGTGGGGTGATCCGG
>JAQBPH010000163.1:0-2515 GCA_028287625.1 Chloroflexota bacterium
TGGTCGTGGCGGACCGCACCGGGGTCTCGCCGGCGATGCGGGCGGTGGATGCGCTGCGCGGTGTCGGCGGCAGCGTGCTCGGCGTCATCCTCGACCGGGCGAGCGGGTCCGTCCTCACCGACGTGACCGGCTCGGCGGTCGTCGACGGCGACGGCGACGGCGACCCGGCCGGCTGGGCCGCGAACCGCCCCCGTCCGGTTGCCGAATCCCTGGCACCCTACGAGCCGGTCGGGCGCAATGGGACCGATGGAAGGCCGGATCCCGAGATGTCGCCGCCGCCGGCCGCCCGCCCATGAGCCTGCTCGCGACGACCGGGGCGCCGGCGCCGGGGATCGCCGTTCCGCGGGCGGTCGGCCTGGCGCTCGGCCTGGTGGCGACCGTCGCCCTCGTCGCCGCCGTGGAGGCGCTCGCCACCGCCACCAGCGTGGTCGTCGCCCTCGCCGGCATCGCCGGGCTGGTGCTGTGCGCCGCCGTCCTCGCCAGGCCGATGATCGGGCTGTACGCGCTCACCCTCGCCGTTCCCCTCGAGGGGATCATCGTGCCCGGCGGCGGCACCCTGCTGTCTCCGGCGAAGGCGCTCATCGTGCTCACCGGGCTGGCCGCCGGCGGCCGGCTCCTCCTCACCCGCACCGGTCAGCGGTGGCACCTGGCACATCTCGGGTTCGGCGTCCTGCTCGCGGACCTCGCTCTCGGCATGCTGGTCGCCGAGGACGCCTTCACCGTGGCGAAGATCCTCGTCATCTGGACGGCGGTCTTCCTCATCAGCCTCCACGTGGCCCTCCTCGGCCCGCGTGAGGTGCGCCGGGTCCTCGCCTGCCTGGTGGTGAGCGGCGGCGTCGTCGGGGGCGTCGCCCTGGTGACCCAGCGCGCCCAGCAGCTCACGGACGGCGGCGCCGTGGTCAGCGGGCGTGCCCAGGCGGTCTTCGCGCACCCGGGCGTGCTCGCCTTCTTCCTCGTTCTCCAGCTGCCCGTGGCCCTCGTGCTTGCGGTCGGCGGACCTCGCCGCCTGCGTCCGCTGATGGTGGTCTGCGCGGTGATCGCGGCCGTCGCGCTCCTCCTGACGCTGACCCGGTCGGCGATCATCGGCGCCGCCTGCGGCCTCCTCCTGCTCGGGCTGCTGTCCTCGTCGCGGCGGGTCCTGCTCGTCGTCGCGCTCGGCACGGTGGCGGCACTGACCACCGCGTCCTCGCTGTCGGGTGAGCTCGGCATCGTCGCGGTGCGGCTGGCCACGGTCAGCGACGGCCTCGACACCGGCGGCCAGCGGGCGGAGATCTGGGCCGTGACCCCGCGCATCATCGCGGACCACCCGCTGCTCGGGGTGGGGGCCGGCAACTTCGGCGTGGTGTCCTCCCGCTACGGGCTGCACGACGTCGACACCTCGACCACCACCCTGCTCCCGTTCGACCACGCCCACAACATCCCGCTCACCATCGGCGCCGAGCAGGGGATCCCCGGGCTGGCGGCCCTGGCGGTGTTCGGGCTCGGCTGCCTGTCGCTCATGGTCCGCGCCGTGCGCGGGCGCGGGATCGCGGACCGCCAGCTGGCCCTGGGGCTGACCGCGGCGCTGCTGGGGCTCGCCGTCGTCGGCGCCACCGACTTCCCGGTGCGCACCGACGTCATCGTCGCCGCCGCGATGATCGACGTCGGCGCGTTGATCGCCCTGGTGCGACATGGAGCGTGAGCGCGGGCGGCGGCGGGTGCTGCAGGTGTTCGAGCCGCCGGACGGCGGGGTCGCCGAGAACGTCATGCAGCTCTCGCTCGGCCTGGGCGGCCACGGCTGGGATGTCACCGTCGCCGGCCCGGCGGGGTCGCAGATCACCGAGTGCCTGCGTGCCGCGGACGTGTCCGTGGTCGAGATGGACGCGCTGCGCCGTGGATACGACAGCCCGCGGCGGGAGGCGATCGCCCTCGCCGGCCTGGTCGGCATCCTCCGCCGCGGGCGGTTCGACGTCGTCCACTGCCACTCCTCGAAGGCGGGGGCTCTGGGCCGGGTGGCGGCAGCGCTGGTCGGCCTGCCGAGCGTCTACAGCCCGCACTGCTTCGGCTTCGTCGGCGAGGTCGGCCGGCTCCGCCGGAGCGCCGTCGCGGGAGCCGAGCGGATCCTGGGACGCACCACCTCGGCGATCATCTGCGCCTGCCACGACGAGCGACGCCGCGCGCTCGACGCCGGCGTGGCCCCGCCGGCCCGGCTCCGCGTCGTCTACCACGGCTGTTCGCCGTGCCCGTCGCCGGAGATCGACGGCGACCTGGCACGCTTCCGCGGCGACGGCCTGCTGGTGGTGGCGGTGACGGCGCTGCGCTCGCAGAAGCGCATCGACGTCCTCATCGACGCCGCTCCGCGACTGCTCCGCGAGGTGCCCGACGCCCGCATCGCCGTGGTCGGCAACGGGCCCGTTCGGGACCAGCTGGTCGCCCGCGCCGCCCGGCTCGGCCTGCTGGACGGAGGGCGCTTCACGTTCCTCCCGTTCCGGCCGCCGAGCGCCCGCTTCCTCCACGCCGCGGACCTCTTCGTGCT
>JAQBPH010000169.1:0-5955 GCA_028287625.1 Chloroflexota bacterium
AGGCGCTCCACCTGGCCGTCGGAGGTGTCGGGGGCCTCCGGCCGGCGGGTCAGCCGCATCGCCGGATCCCGCTCACCGCTCCCCCCATCACCGTATCGTCGGACCCGCCCCTCGCCGGGCGGGGGCCCGGAGTCTGCCACAACACCGTGCTCTCCCAGGGAGATGAGGGAGACCCATGATCGGCCGCGCCGCCGCCGACAGCCTCGGCTACCTCCGTCACCCGCGCCGCACCGCGGTGCTCGCCATCGCGGAGCGCAGCCTCGCCGAGGCGGCCGCGGTCACCGCCGCCGCGGTCGTCCTCACCGCGGTGCCGCTGGGCCTGACCCCCGCCCCCGAGCAGCCGCGCACCGTCCCCCGGACCATCGCGCTGGGGCTCGGCTGGCTCAATGGCCACCGGCTCGCCCTCACCCTGCTCGCCCTCGGCGCGCTCACCCTGGTCACGGTGGGCGGCTACGCCGGCACCTGCCTGCTGGTCCGGCTCTGGCGGGCCGGCGCCCCGGTCGACTGGCGCCGCCTGCTCGCCGGCATCGGCTGGGTGAACGCGCTCTCCTGCCTCAGCGCCGCCATCCCGATCCCCGCCATCGCCCTGCAGATCGCCCATGTCGGCGCCTGGCGCCCACTCAACGCGGTCACCCTCCCGCTCAGCCTGCTGGTGGGGGCGTGGGTGGCGGTCCCGGCCTGGTACGCGGTGCGCGCCGCCACCGGCCTGGGGCGGCTGCGGGCCGGCCTGGCGCTCGCGCTCCCGACCCTGGCCATGGTCACCCTGCTGGTGGCCGGCACCCTGCTCGCATTCCAGGTCGCCTTCGGCTGAGACGCGGATCCGCCCCGCTAGCTGCTCGGCACCACCACGAAGGCGAGGTCGACCGGGGTCAGGGCCTCCACCGCCACCCGGTAGGCGGGCTGGCCCTCCGGGGTGAGGATGGTGGTCCAGCCGTCGCCCTGCTGCACCTCGACGACGTACTCGCCGAGGGGCACGCCGCCGAAGCTGAAGTCGCCGTGGTCGTTGGTGCGCGTGACGTAGTAGGGCGGCTGGGTCTCGTAGCCGCCGTAGACGGCGCGGTAGTGGCTGCCCAGGCGCACCTGGGCGCCGGTGACCGGCCCGCCGTCGTGGCGCACCAGGGTTCCCTGCACCGGCTGGGGCGCGGCGAGCAGATCCTGGGCGGTGTGCGCCTGGGGGCTGCCGGGGAAGCGGGCGAGGATGCGGGTGAGATCGCGCAGCGCGGTCGCCTCGTCGTGGTGGGAGATCGCCTGGCGCCCGGCCGCGAGCACCGCGTCGGGGAGCAGCGCCAGCGCCCGGGCGGCCTCGGCGCTGGCGGGCACGGCGGCGATCAGGTCGTCGAGCGCGGTCACCGCACCGGCGGCCTCGCCCCGCTGCAGCAGCAGCTGCGCCGCCCCCAGCGCACAGGCGGGATGGAGCGCCCGCGCCTGGCTCGCCAGGTCGGCCGGGGGCAGCCCGGCGAGCACGGCGTCGAGCCGGTGCAGGGCGACGTCGAAGTGGCCGGCGGCGTACTGGATGCGGGCGTCGGCGAGGGCGATCGCGGCGGCCTCGCGCTGGCGCTCGGGGACGAGCGCCGGGTCGGTGACCTGGGCGACCGCCGCCAGGGCGTCGTCGACCCGTCCGCCGGCCGCCAGCGCCCGGGCCCAGTCGAGCAGGGTGCGCTGGGCGTCGAGGTCGGCGCCGTCGACCTGGATGCGGGCGAGCAGGTAGAGCGGCCCGGTCTTCGCGGCCACCGCCCGGTAGACGGCGACGGCGCGGTCGAAGGCCTGGGTGTCGCGGTAGCGCTGGGCGTCGCCGACGGCACCGCTCACCGCCTGGAGCCCGCCCAGCTCGATGCCGGCGGCGGCGACCGGCGGCGCCAGCAGCAGGGCGGCGACCAGTGCGCGCACGGTCCGGGAGTGGCGCGGGCGGCGACGCCGGGCCGCGCGCACGCCGGAATCCACAGGGTCGAGCACCGACGGAGGGCCGATCACGCTGCCGTCATTGTCACCGGCGCTTGCGGTGGCCGTCATCCCGGCCTTCGAGACGGCCCTCGAGCTGACGGGTGCGCTCGTAGGCGGCCCAGACCGCGTCGCTGACCACCGTGCGCAGGCGGCCCCGCTCGAGCTCGTAGAGCGCCTCGGCCGAGGTGCCTCCCGGCGAGGTGACCATGTCGCGCAGCTCGGCGACGTGCCGCCCGCTCCGCAGCGCGAAGGCCGCCGAGCCCTGCATGGTGTCGAGCACCAGCTCGCGGGCCACGTGGCGGGGAAAGCCGAGGTGCACGGCGGCGTCGACCAGCGCCTCGATGAACAGGAAGATGTAGGTCGGCCCGGTGCCGCTCACCGCCGTCGCCATCGCCACCTGGCCCTCGTCGTGCACCTCGAACTCCCGGCCCAGCGCCGAGAGCATGGTGCGGGTGCGCTCCTTCTGCGCCGGCGTCACCGCAGCGGTGGCGTACCACACCGTCACCCCCTGGCCGATCTGGGCGGGGGTGTTGGGCATGGAGCGGACGATCGCGGGATTGCCCAGGCCGTCACCGAGCGCCCGGGTGCTCGCCCCGGCGATCACCGAGACCACCAGCTGGTCGTCGGTGAGCACGGTGCGCAGCTCGGGCATCACCGTGGGCAGCACCTGCGGCTTCACCGCGAGCAGGACGACGTCGGCTCCCTCGGCGGCGGCCTGGTTGGAGGCCGTGGTGGAGACCCCGAAGCGCTCGGCGAGCAGCCGGCGCCGCTCCTCGCGGGGATGGCTGCAGCAGACCTGGCCGGGGTCGACCACGTGCGTCTCCAGCATCCCGGCCACCATCGCCTCGGCCATGGCCCCGGTGCCGACCACGCCCACCCGGGCCCCGGCGAAGGCCGCCCGGGCGTCCATCAGCTGGCCAGCCCGCCGAAGAGCCCACCCGAGGGCGGCTTGGGGGCGGTGGGGTCGATGGTCGGCTTGGTCACCGTGATCTTCGCCCCGTAGTCGTGGAGATGGCTGCCCACGGCGACGTCGAAGTCGAGGGTGCCGCCGGGGCCGGTCTTCCTGGGGGTCGGGCTGGCGGTGCCGCCGAAGAGGGTGGCGATCTTGGTGAAGTCGAAGGAGAACTGCACCTTCATGTCGACGCGATCGAGGTTGGCGGTGGCCGGGTCGACGTAGACGTCGAGGGTGCCCGTCCTCACGGTGATGAAGCGCTTGAAGATGTCGGCGAGCCCGCTGAGGTTGGGGTTCGGGCTCTGCGCGGACACCGAGGCGCTCAGCACCTGGTCGAGGACGTTCTGGTCGATCGCCGCCTGGAGGTGCTCCACGGTCATGCCGTCCTGGGTGGTGCTGCCCAGGTCCTTGAGGTTCCCGAGGTAGCCCAGGTCGTTGGTGAGGTCGCCGGGGGTGATGCCGATGCCCGCGGTGAGCGAGCTCAGCGGCCCGGCCGCGGCGAAGCGCCTGCCGTCCTTGGAGTAGTAGGTCTGGCCGTCGTAGACCACGATGGTGGAGTTGTCGTAGTCGGGCTGCAGGGTGAAGGTGAGCTGCAGCCGCCTGGGGCTCTCCTGCTCCTCCTTCCCGCTCAGGGTGTAGCCGTTGGCGACCGCGCCGAAGCGCTTGAGGTCGGCGGCGCTGACCCCGGTGAGGTGGCTGGCGTCGACGATGAACCGGCCGCTCAGGTCGGCCCGCAGCGACTGCTGGGTGACCTTCTGGGCGGACAGCTTGACGATGTCCTTGGGGCTCAGCCCGGTGATCGCGGAGGAGCTGCCGCAGCTGGGCAGCACCGCGGCGGCGATGCCGGCGGCGAGCAGGAGGCGGGCGGAGCGCATCGGGACGACCTCGACAGGAACGGAACTCAGACGGGGCGCACACGATAGCGCAGCCCGGCACCGCCGCCCCTGAACAGGACCCGGATCGGGCGGCTACGCTGCGCGAGATGATCGTCCTCGACGGGTCGCCGCTCTCCGTCGAGCAGGTCCTTGCCGTGGCCCGCGGGGGGGCGCGGGTCGAGGTGGGCGAGCCGGCTCGGCAGCGGATGGCCGCCTCCCGCGCGCTCGTCGACGAGCTCGACCGCTGCGACGCGGTGGTGTACGGCGTCACCACCGGCTTCGGCGCCCTCGCCGACCGGGCCATCGAGCGGGAGCACCGCGCCACCCTGCAGGCGGCGGTGGTGCGGAGCCACGCCGCCGGCATGGGACCGCCGCTCGACGCCGAGGTGGTGCGCGGCATGCTCCTGCTCCGCGCCCGCACCCTCTGCGCCGGCTACTCCGGGGTGCGACCGCTGCTTGTCGAGGCGATCACCGCGCTGCTGAACGCCGGGGTTGTGCCCCACGTGCCCGAGCTCGGCTCGCTGGGCGCGTCGGGCGACCTGGCGCCGCTCGCCCACGCCGCCCTCTGCCTGCTCGGCGAGGGCTGGGTGGTCGGCCCCGGCGGCGACCCCGAGCCGGCGGCGCCGGCGCTCGCCGCGGCGGGCCTGCGGCCGGTGACGGTGGAGACCAAGGAGGGGCTGGCGCTGATCAACGGCACCGACGCCATGGCCGCCGCCCTGGCGCTCGCCGTCGCCGACCTCGAGGAGCTGCTCACCGCCGCCGACTGCGCCTGCGCGATGAGCCTGGAGGCGCTGCTCGGCACCGAGCGCGCCTACGACGAGGAGATCGTGGCGCTGCGACCCGCCCCCGGCCAGCAGGCGGCGGCGGCCAACCTGCGCCGCCTCCTCGCCGGCAGCCCGCTGGTGGCCTCGCACCGCGCCTCCCACCACGCCGTGCAGGACGCCTACTCGCTGCGCTGCGCCCCCCAGGTGCACGGTGCCGCCCGCGACCTCTGCGCCACCGCCCGCACCACCGTCGAGCGCGAGCTCGCCGCCGTGGTCGACAACCCGCTGGTGCTGGTCGAGCGCGGCGAGGTGATGAGCTCGGGCAACTTCCACGGCCAGGGGCTCGCCTACGCGGCCGACATGCTCGCCTGGCTCTGCGCCGACCTCGCCAGCATCAGCGAGCGCCGCGTCGACCGCCTCCTCGACCCCGCCCGCTCCCGCGGGCTGCCCGCATTCCTCAGCCCCCACCCGGGGGTGAACAGCGGGCTGATGATCGCCCAGTACACCGCCGCCGGCTGCGTCACCGCGCTCCGCGCCGCCGCCGCACCCGTGGCCACCCAGAGCCTGTCGGTGAGCGCCGGCCAGGAGGACCACGTCTCCATGGGGTGGACGGCGGCGCTGCGCACCCGCCGGAGCGTCGCCGACCTGCGCCGGGTGCTCGCCGTGGAGCTGGTGGCCGCCGCCCAGGCGCTGGAGCTGCGCCGTCCGGGACGGCCGGGGCCGGCGACCGGCGCGCTGCTCGCCGCGCTGCGGCAGCGGGTGCCCCGCCTGGAGGCCGACCGCCCCCTCGCCGGCGACCTCGCCGCCGCCGAGGCCTGGCTGGCCGGGGGCACCTGGCGCGACCCGGTGGAGAGCGCCTGCGGAGGGCCGCTGCGGTGAGCCCCGCCGGACCGCGGCCGGTGCGGGCGCCGCGGGGGACCGTCCTCAGCTGCCGGTCCTGGCAGACCGAGGCGGCGCTGCGCTGCCTG
Organism: Chloroflexota bacterium; assembly: GCA_028287625.1. Taxonomy (GTDB): domain Bacteria; phylum Chloroflexota; class Dormibacteria; order Aeolococcales; family Aeolococcaceae; genus CF-96. The sequence goes on from JAQBPH010000169.1 coordinate 5,501, forward strand.
ATGAACAACCTCGACCCCGAGGTCGCCGAGGACCCCGACCGGCTCGTGGTCTACGGCGGCACCGGCCGGGCGGCACGCTCCTGGGACTGCTTCGACGCCATCGTCGGCTGCCTCCGGGACCTGCGCGAGGACGAGACCCTGCTGGTGCAGTCGGGCAAGCCGGTGGGCGTCGCCCGAACCCACGAGATGGCGCCGCGGGTGCTCATCGCCAACTCCCTGCTGGTGCCCGCGTGGGCCACCTGGGAGGAGTTCTGGCGGCTGGAGGCGGCGGGGCTGACGATGTACGGCCAGATGACCGCGGGGTCGTGGATCTACATCGGCACCCAGGGGATCCTCCAGGGCACCTGGGTGACCTTCGCGGCGGTGGCGTAGCAGCGCTTCGGCGGCAGCCTGCGCGGCCGGCTGGTGCTCACCGCGGGGATGGGCGGGATGGGCGGTGCCCAGCCGCTGGCGGT
>JAQBPH010000327.1:0-6008 GCA_028287625.1 Chloroflexota bacterium
GGGCGCGGGCTCGGTCTCTCGCAGCGCCTCGCGGAAGATGAGCACCTGGCAGGGGGCGTTGGCCATCACGTAGGGCCCGGTCTTGCCCACGTGGAACTCGCCGAAGCGCTCCCGGTAGGGCATCCCCATGATCAGCAGGTCGGCGCGCCAGGCCCGGATCTCGTCCACGATCGCCGGCCCCACCTCGCGGGCCTGCAGGAGCTCGGTCTCCACCTTGACGTCCAGGTCGCGGCCCACCCGCTCCGCGGCGTCGAGGATCCGCTCCGCGCGTTCCATGTCCGCCTCGGGGACGGCGTCGAGGGGCAGGCTGCGCTTCACCACCAGGATGCTCACCGCGTAGACCTTGGCCCGGCTGCGCAGGGCGAACCGGCAGGCCAGACGGACCGCCTCCTCGTCGGTGGAGCTTCCGTTGACGGGCACCAGGATCCGCTTGGCGGCGAATCCATGTGTGGGCGGCACGGCGCAGGATGCTACCGGATGCACCCGCTCGGCACCTGCCACTGCGGTGCGCGAAAGGCCCGTAGAATCCAGATCATGAGAGTTGTCATCGTCGGCTGCGGCAGGGTCGGCTCCCTCCTCGCCCTGCGACTGGCGGGCGAGGGTCACACCGTGTGCGTCATCGACGAGAAGCCCTCCTCCTTCGAGCGTCTCGGCGACGACTTCAATGGCGAGATGGTGGTCGGCAACGGCCTCGAGGGCGCGACCCTGCGCCGCGCCGGCATCGAGAAGGCCGACTGCTTCGCCGCGGTGATGCCCGGTGACAACCGCAACCTCATGGCCGCGCAGCTCGCCCGCGAGATCTTCAAGGTGAAGCGCGTGATCACCCGCATCTACGACCCGATCCGCGCCGCGGTCTACCGCGAGATGGGCGTGGAGACGATCTGCTCCACGGTGATCGGCGCCGGCCTGATCCACGACTACCTCATCGACGGAGTCAACCGCGGCGACGCGGTGGCCGGCGCCGGAGGACGCACGTGAACCAGCGCACGACGCCCTACGTCATCGTCATCGGCGGTGGCAAGGTCGGCTACCACCTCGCCCGGCACCTGCTCGACCGCGGCTACGAGGTGACCCTGGTCGAGAAGGACAGGGTGCGCGCCCAGTGGCTGTCGCACCAGCTCGGCTCCTGCAGCATCATGGTCGGCGACGGCGACGAGATGGCCTTCCTCGCCACCACCGGCATCGAGCGCGCCGGCGTCGTGGTCGGCGCCACCGGCGACGACGAGGACAACCTGGTCGCCTGCCAGCTGGCCAAGCGGAAGTTCAGCGTGCCGCGCACCATCGCGCGCGTCAACGACCCCGAGAACGTCCGCCTCTTCAAGGCCCTCGGCATCGACGTCCCGGTGTCGGCGACCGAGCTGCTCATGGGTCTGATCGAGGCCGAGCTGAGCGGCTCGGACGCGGTCAAGGGCGTGGCGGTGAAGGCCTGCGGCGCCACCCTGGTCGACGTCGCCCTGCCCGAGCTCTCCTCGCTGGTGGGCCGGCGTGTCGCCGACGTGCACCTTCCCGGGGGCGACCTGGTGGTGTGCATCGTCCGCGACGGGCTGCCGGTGGTCCCCCAGGCCGACGTGGTGATCCAGCCCGGGGACGAGCTGATCATCTACTCGACCACCCTCGACGTCGAGAGCGTCCGCGAGCTGGTCACGAACTGAGCACGCCGCGCCGCGTCGGCTACCTGGGTCCGGAGGGGACCAACTCGCACGACGCCGCGCTCGCTCGCTACCGTGAGGGCGCGGTGCTGGTGGCGGCCGGCGACATCCCCACGGTGGTCTCGTCGGTCACCGCCGGCTGCGTCGACGAGGCCCTGGTGCCCATCGAGAACAGCACCGAGGGCAGCGTCACCGTCACCCTCGACATGCTCATCGCCGGCGACGCGCCGCGCATCGTCGGAGAGATGGTGCGGCCCATCCGCCACCAGCTGGTGGCCCGCCCCGGCACCGCGCTCACCGACGTCGAGCGGGTGGTGTCGCTCGGCCAGCCGGCGGCGCAGTGCCGCAGCTGGCTGCGCGAGAACCTCCCCGGCGCCCAGGTCTTCCCGGCGCTGAGCACCTCCGCCGCGGTGGCCGCCTGCGTCCACTCCGGCCGGCTCGCCGCCATCGGCAGCGAGGCGGCGGCCCACCTCTACGGGATGGAGGTGATCGCCGCCGACATCCAGGACTCGGTCGACAACGCCACCCGCTTTGTCATCCTCGCCCGCGATCGCCCCGGTCCCACCGGACGCGATCGCACCTCGCTGGTCTTCGCGTTCCACGCCGACCGTCCCGGCTCGCTGGTCTCGGCGCTGCAGCCGTTCGCGGGACGGGGGATCAACCTGACCAAGATCGAGTCACGGCCGACCAAGGCGGCGCTGGGCGCCTACTGGTTCCTCATCGACTGCGAGGGTCACGAGGATGACGCGCCGGTCGCCGACGCAATCGCCGAGGTGCGGGCCATCACCGTCGGAATGCGCGTGCTCGGCTCGTATCCCCGCGCCGACTGAGAGCCGCCGGCACGGGGTATCCGCCGACCATGGCCACAAGCCCGCAGCCGGCCGGCGCCGGGCCTGTCCCGGCCGGCTGTCAGGCAGCCTTGCCGATCTTGAAGATGGTGGTGCCGCACGTCGGGCAGACGCCCTTGGTGGCGGGCTTGCCGTTCTTCATGGTGATCGCCTGGGCGTCCTGGATCTCCACCGACGTCTTGCATTTCAGGCAATATCCGTTGACCGCCATCGTCTCCTCCTCAGGGGTGGCGCGAACCGGGTTGGCGGCCTCGGGCCACCACGAACGCCGGTATTCTAGGCACGAGATCGAGTCCGTGTTGCCGGAGCCGTCCCGAGGCGGTCAGCCGCGCAGCGCTCGGGCGGCGGCGAGGCGGGCCGCGAGGGCCCATTTGTGGCGCCGGGTGGTCGAGACCCGGCCGGCGAAGACGTCGTGCCCCCGGGCGGCGAGGCGGTCGAGGATGGCGGCGTAGGTGCGTGCCGCCACCGCGATCGGGAACCGCGCCTCGCGGGGCAGGAGCGGCAGGCCCGTCACCCCTCGCGCGTAGAGCTCGGCGGCGCGGCGGGCCACCACCGCCACCGCCAGCCGCACTCCCGGGGTGGCCCGCCGGTCGAGCAGCGCGGCGTCGTCGCAGCCGGTCAGGGCACAGACGTCGATGGGCAGGTAGACGCGCCCGCGGCGGAGGTCCTCGTCGACGTCGCGGCAGACGTTGGTCAGCTGCATCGCCGACCCCAGCGCGGCGGCGGCGTCGCGCGCGGCCTCGGGGTCACGGGCGCCCAGCAGGCCGGCCATCACCAGCCCCACCGAGCCTGCCACGTCGAAGCAGTAGCCCTCCAGCTCGGCCATGGTGGCGGGCCGGCGGTGGTCGATGTCGGAGCGCAGCCCGCGGATGACGATGCGCAGGTCGCCGGCGTGGAGCCGGCGCCGCTCCACCACCTCGGGGAGGATGCGGCGCACCGGGTGCGAGCCGTCGGCGGGCAGCCCGGCCGCCAGCCATGCGTCCCAGTCGTCGAGGACGGCGCGCACCCGCTCCCGCCCCATCTGCGGCGGGGGCTCGTCGACGAGGTCGTCGAGCATGCGGTAGTAGGCGTAGACGACGGCGACGTCCTCGCGCACCCGGCCGGGGAGGAAGAGCGCGGCGAAGGCGAAGGAGCGGGCGTGGACGCGGATGATGCGGCGGCAGCTGCGCAGGTCGTCCCGCCGCCGCCGCCGCGCCTCAGCCGCCATGCCCCGCCTCGGCGGCCACCCGCTCGGCCACCAGGCGGGCGCCGAGGAACACCATCGGCACCCCGCCGCCGGGCTGGGTGCTCGCCCCGACGAAGTAGAGGTTGCGCAGCTTCCGATGGCGGTTGGCGGGCCGGAAGACGCCCACCTGGAAGAGGTCGTGGGCGATGCCGAAGGTCGAGCCGCGGCGCAGGTTGTACAGGTCACGCCAGTCGTCAGGGGTCACCATGCGCTCGGTGACGATGCGTGAGCGCGCGTCGGGGATGCCGAGGTGGGCGAGGCTGTCGAGCGCGCGCTCGCGCAGCCGGGCGCCGTCGCCCTCGCGCCAGCGCGGGCCGGCGTCGGTGCCGGCGCAGGGCACCAGCACGTAGACGCAGTCGTGGCCCTCGGGGGCGAGGGTCGGGTCGGAGCGGGTGGGCGCGTGCACGTAGAGCGCGGGGTCGTCGGGCACCCCCGGGCGGCGGAAGATGGTGTCGAAGTGCCGGTCCGGGTCGGCGGGGATGTACACGTTGTGGTGCAGCAGGTCCGGTGACACCCCGCGCATCCCCAGGTACAGCATCAGCGTGCTGCTGCCGTAGCGCAGCTTCTCGAGACGGGAGCCGCCGTAGGGCGCGCGCACCGACTCGTCGAGGAGGTGCTCGTACGCCCAGGGCAGGTCGGCGTTGCAGACGACGATGTCCGCATCCAGGTGGCCGCCGCCGGCGAGGGCGACCCCGGTGGCGCGGCCGTCGCGGTGCTCGATGCGCGTGACCTCGGCGCCGGTGCGCACCTCGACGCCGTCGCGCTCCAGCACCTCGAGCAGGGCGACGACGATGCGGTACATGCCGCCGCGCGGATACCAGATGCCCTCGGCCAGCTCGGTGTAGGGGAGCAGCGCGTAGACCGCGGGGGCGTCGCGCGGCGCCAGCCCCAGGTACATCGACTGGAAGGTGAACGCGATCTGCAGCCGCGGGTCCTTGAAGTAGCGCGCCACGTGGCTGCCGAGCTTGCGCAGCGCGCCGGTGTCGAGGAGCCGCGGAAGGTTGCCGGGGCTGAGGAACTGCCCCATGTGGAGGAAGTTGCGCTCCACGAAGCGCTCCCGCGAGACCCGGTACTTGTAGGCGGCGTCGGCGAGGAAGCGCAGGTAGGCGTCGCCGGCGCCGCGCTCGATGGCCTCGAGACCGTCGCGCAGCCTCTGCACGTCGGAGGTGATGGTGAGCTGCGCGCCGCCGGCGAAGGTGATGCGGTAGTTGGGCTGCAGCCGCACCAGGTCGAGGTGGTCGTCGAGGTGGCGCCCGCAGTCGGCGAAGAGCCGCTCGAGGACGTCGCGCATCAGCAGGATGGTGGGACCGGTGTCGAAGGTGAAGCCGCCCTCCGACCAGGTGTCGCAGCGGCCGCCGCAGCGTGCGTTGCGCTCCAGCACGGTCACCTCATAGTCGAGGTGGCGCAGCCGCATCGCCGTGGCCAGGCCGCCGAGCCCGCCGCCCACCACGACGGCGCGGCGGCGCCCGCGCAGCGGGGTCGCGGCGGTGCGCTCCGGCGCCAGCGTGGTGGTCACCGCACCCTCCCGATCAGGCGCAGCGCGCGTCTCATCGCGGGCCGCGTCTCCGGCGCGTTGAAGAGGATCACGCTCTGCGCCACCATCAGGTCGGTGAGCAGGAAGAACAGCGCCTCCTCGACGGGGACGTTGCCGAGGTAGAGACCGACGACCCGGTCACGGTGGATCGCCCAGATGCCCTGGGAGAGCGCCACCGCGTCGCTGCCGACCAGGTAGGCGGTGGGCAGGAGCGTGCCCACCAGCAGCGCCGCGAGCCGGCGGCGCAGCGCCGCGTGTCCCGCCGCCCACTGCAGTGCGATCACCGGGAGCGCCCAGGGGAGCAGCAGCCCCAGGTAGGTGAGGTGGCCCCACATCAGCGGCGCGCCTCCCACCGCCGCCACACCGCGGCGGTGACCAGCCCGGCGAGGATCACCTGCAGGACGTAGAAGCCGTACTCCTCGAGCGGGACGCGGAGCACCGTGCTCCCCAGCACCCGGCCCGGGGGATAGGTCCAGACCCGCTCCAGGATCAGCACCCGGTCCCACGGCGCGGTGTAGAGAATGGCCAGCCCGATCACCACCGGGAGCTGCCAGAGCAGCGCCCGCCGCAGCCGCCGCCGCTCGAGAACGAGCATCAGCAGGATCGGCGGGATGAGGAAGAGTGCGAGAAATTCGAGGTAGGTCACGAGGTTCGTGGAATGGTACGTAGCCGGCGGCCAGGAGGATACGTGGTCCCCGCACCGGCCCACAGCGGTCCGCGGGCGCTGCTCCCCGGCGTCCTCTGCGCGGCCG
>JAQBPH010000374.1:0-4278 GCA_028287625.1 Chloroflexota bacterium
GCCGCGCCCGCCGCACCGGCGGGCGCCGCGCGCACCGTCGACGGCCGCCGGCTCACCGTGGTGCTCGGCGCCGCCATCCTGCTGATGTTCGTGGTCGGCGTCGCCAGCGCCCGCTCGACCTCGCCGCTGCCCAGCACCTCCTCATCGGGCACCCCGGGGGAGCCGCCCCCGCCCGCGGCGACGGTGCCCCAGCAGCACCCGGCGGTGGCCCCGCCGGTGGTGCCCCCGGTCGCACCCGCGCCGGTGGCGCCCCACACCGCCACCGCCCTCCCCGGGCTCACCGGCACCGTGACCCTCGGCGACGGCGCTCCCGGGTGGAGCGTGCAGGGCATCCGCTACGGCGCCCACGCCGGGTACCTGCGCATGGTCTTCGACCTCCAGCCCGCCGCCGGCGCCGCCTCGGGCTCGCCCCGGACGACCATCGGCTTCCAGGATCCGACCACGCTGATCGTCAGCTTCGACCAGGCGATCGCCCCGGGCGCCCCGGCGGCGCCGCTGGCCGGCGGCCTGGTCACGTCGGTCAGCCTGCTCACCCCGCGCCCGGCCGCGGGCTCGACCGCCTACGTGGTCAGGCTCGCCCACCCCGTCCAGTTCTCTCCCAGCTTCGCCACCTCGCCGCTGCGGCTGATCCTGGACCTGCACTAGGACGCGGGCTCACGGCTGCGGGCGCCGCGCGAAGTTGGCGCCGATCAGGCAGAGCGCGGCGAGGATGAGCGCGAGGATGCCGTGCTTGTAGTGGTGCCCCTGGGAACTGGCCAGCAGGCTCGTCGTGGCGGTGAGGTAGAAGACCGCGCCCACCAGGAACACGGCCGCGAGAACCAGGAGACCGATGGCGAGAGGCATGTTGCCGCTGCGCGACTGCATGACGCGCGTCCTCCGTGAGCCGTCACCTGGCCAGCGCCAGGGTGACGATGCCGAGCGCCGCGCAGTAGGCGGCGAAGGGGTCGAGCCGTCCGCTGCGGAAGTAGCGGATCAGGAAACGTGCGCTCAGGTACGCGACCACGCCGGAGAGCACCGTGGCCGCCAGGTAGGTGCCGAGGGGAACGCCGGACTGGAAGAGCTGCGGCACCTCGAGGACGCCGGCGGCGAGGATGATCGGGGTGGCGAGCAGGAAGGAGAAGCGGGCCGCCTCCTGGTGTCGCAGCCCGGCCACCAGCCCCCCGGCCATGGTGACGCCGGCGCGCGAGACCCCGGGCAGCAGCGCCAGGCACTGGCAGGCGCCGACCATCAGCGCGGAGCGCACGTCGAGGTTCTCGACGCTGCCGTAGGCGGCCTCGCGCGCCTCGCCGCTGTCGACGTCGAGCCGGGCGCGGCGCTCGTCGCGGCGGCGGAGCAGCTCCGCGCCGAGCAGGATGCAGGCGTTGACGACGAGGAAGGCCCCGGCGGCGCGGGGATTGGCGAAGAGCGACTTCAGCGGGCTCTCGAGGAAGAAGCCGACGATCCCGGTGGGAATCGTGCCGACCACGATGAGCAGCGCCAGCCGTTCGTCGGCGTCCTCGACCCGGCCGCGCACCGAGGCGCGCAGGAACCCGCCGACGATCCGCACCCACTGCTCCCGGTAGAGGAGGAGCAGCGCCGCCGCCGTCCCCAGGTGGAGCAGCACCAGGAAGGGCACGAAGCTCTCCGCGGTGGGCCTGAAGTCGAGGTGGAGGAGGCTGGGCACCACCACCGCGTGACCGAGCGAGGAGACGGGAAAGAGCTCGGTCGACCCCTGGAGGAGCGCGATGAAGCCGGCGAGCCAGGGGGACATTCGGGGCGACCATAGCATCCACCACAAGACCCCGACCGCCGGTGTCGTTCCCCCTCTGCCTTCCCCACCATGGAGGATCTCCCGTGCCCCTGCGCCTGTCCCTGCGCCTGGTGGTCGCGGGCCTCGTCAGCCTCGTGGCCGCCCTCCTGGTGATCACCACCACCCTGGCGCCCGCTCGCCCCACCGCGACCCCCGACGCCTCGGCGACCGCCCGGGCCCAGGCCTGGGCGATGATCGAGCATCTGTTCCATCACGACGCCCCGACCGCGGGCGCGTCGCCGGGCGGCAGCACACCGGCGGCGATCCCGGCCCCGCCCCCGAGCGAGCCCGGCGGCCCGGTGGTCGCCCAGCTCCCGCCGGCCGTCGTGCTCATCCCGGGCCCGGTCGCCGCCGTCGCGCGGCGCGCCCAGGCCCCACGGACGGCGCCCGCCGCCGCCCCGCCGCCCGTCCCGGTCGTGGTCGCGCCACCGGTCGACCTGCCCGCCACGCCCCTCCCCGCTCCGGCGCCGGTGGCCCCCGCGCCCTCGCTGCTGGTCGCCGTGACCTCGCTGGTCGCGAACCTCCTCGGTCTTCTCACCGGAGGATGAGCGCAAACCGGTCCGGGCATGTACGGTTGTCATGGGTGCCCGAACGCATCCGATGAGGATGTGGGGCGGTCGCACAAAGCTGCGGGCACCCGGAGTGGTGCACAGTTTCTCCGTACGTGAGGAGAGAGCCGATGACCCCTGACGAGGTGACCCACAAGGAGAGGCGCTCCGCCCCGGAGCCCCTCGTACTCCCGCTGCCGCAGCCGCAGGAACCCGTGCCCCCACGGTAGCGAGATGGACGATCTGCCGACGCCGATCGTGGGCTTCCGCTGCTGGGTGCTGGAGCTCGGCAAGCCCGTCCTGAAGAGCATGGCGATGCGCTTCGAGTGGCCCGCCGGCGAGATCGCCGAGGCCACCTGCATGTACTCGCCGCACGACCCGCCTCGTCACCAGGCACCGGACGACGGCTGCCGCTGCGGCCTTCACGCCCGGACCACCCCGGAGGGCTGCGGCGAGGAGTACCCGTACTACCCGGTCCACGGGTACTGGGCGTACCGCAGCGCCCCCACCAGCGGGCTGATGGCGATGGGTGCGGTGCTGATGTGGGGGACCACGCTGCGCGGCAAGCGGGTGATCCGGGCGCAGTACGCCCGGGTGCTCTGCCTCACCGAGAAGCCCGACCTCTGGGCGCCACGGAGCGGGAGCAACGATCCCTCGCGGGTGTCGAGCGAGAACGTGGCCCGCCGCCAGGAGACGCTCGAGGAGATCTGCGCCGCCTACGCCGTGCCGATGGTGCCGTTCGCCTCGGTGGCGCGGTACGCCAGCGAGTTCGGAGAGCTGACCGAGCGGGGGAACGAGCTCGCCGCATGACCTAGTGGTTCAGGTATGCCTCGCGCACCTGGCCGCAGGCGGCGCACGACTCGATGACCACGCTGACCAGCTGGCGCGCGTGGGGAACCGGCGCGTGGTCGGCGAGGTCGGTCTCGAGGTGGGCGGCGCAGTCGCAGAAGCGCTCCAGGAAGGCGAGCTCGACCGCCACCGCCTGGTCGCAGGCGGGGCAGCTCTGCACCAGCAGCATCGGGAACCGGTAGCCGCGGTTGGTGCTCAGCACCGCCTCGATCGAGGTCAGCTCGACCGGCCCGCGGCAGAGCGGGCAGTCGGGCGGCCGCCGCGAGCGGTGGGTGGTGCCGGCGTGGGAGATCACGCGGTCACCGGGGCCTCCTGCTCCACCGCCGCCGGCGGCGCGAAGCGCTCGCGCAGCTGGTACTTCAGCACCTTGCCGGCGGGGTTGCGGGGCAGCAGCTCGATGAACACCACCCGGCGGGGCTGCTTGTAGCGGGCGAGCCGTCCCTGGGTGAAGTCGAGGAGGTCCTGCTCCGCCGGCTCGACCCCGGGCTTGAGGACGACGATGGCCAGAACCGTCTCGCCCCAGCGCTCGTCGGGCAGCCCGATGACCGCCGCCTCGGCGACGTCGGGGTGCTGGTAGAGGCAGTCCTCGACCTCCGCGGGGTAGACGTTCTCTCCGCCGCTGATGATCATGTCCTTCTTGCGGTCGACGATGTAGTAGAAGCCGTCGGCGTCGCGGGTGGCGACGTCGCCGGTGTGGAACCAGCCGTTGCGGATCGCCTCGGCGGTCGCATCGGGCCGGTTCCAGTAGCCCTTCATCACGTTGGGTCCGCGCACCACCACCTCGCCGCGCTCGCCGGTGGCCACCTCGCGGCCGGCGTCGTCGACGAGCATCACGTCGGTGAAGAACGGCGGCAGGCCCGCCGAGCCGACCTTCTCGAGCGCCCTGTCGACCGGCACCAGGGTGACGAAGGGCGCGGTCTCGGTGAGCCCGTAGCCCTGGGCGAAGGTGAGGCCGCGCGCGCCGTAGAGGCGGATCAGCGCCTCGGGGACCGGGGCGCCGCCGCAGATCAGGAAGCGGATGCTGGAGAGGTCGGCGCCGGCGAAGCCGGGGTGCTGCGACACGAACAGGAACATCGCGGGCACCCCGAACAT
>JAQBPH010000401.1:0-4637 GCA_028287625.1 Chloroflexota bacterium
CCCGGCGGCGCCGGGCACACCCTGCGGGGGCCGTCGAGTCCCGCGCTCCACCGCTCCACGGACGCGGCGGCGGGAGCGTCCCCGGAGCCGGTGACGAGCACGTCGACGCGCAGCCGGGCGACCGCGGCCTCGAGCTCGGCGGCGGTGCCACGGGGGTCGAGCGGCGCCACCGCCAGCCCGGCGGCCAGGCAGCCGAGGTAGGCGGCGCCGAAGCTCAGAGGGTCGTCGAGGGCGAGGGCCACCCGGCGGCGGGGCGCCAGCCCGCTGGCGCGGGCGCTCTCCTCCCACCGCGCCGCGTGGACGGCGAGATCGCGCCAGCGCAGGCGGCGCCCGTCCACCCCGTCGAGGAGGGCGACCGCGTCGGGGCGCTCGTGGGCGCGGGCGTCGAGCAGCCGGCTCACCCTGGTCATGACGCGGCACCTGAAAGCATGGCCGCATCCTGGGGCCGGCCACCTTTCGGATCGGTGACGGTGGCGCCCCGATCAGCCGGTGGCGGCCTCGCGGGGGAGGTCGCGGATCAGCGCCTCGATCGAGCGCGCGTGCGCCGTGTAGCGGGCGCGGAGCTCGTCCCCCGGCCACCCCGCGGGGAGCAGCCCGGGCGGAAGCAGCGGGTCGGTGCGCAGGTGCCGGAGCAGCGCGGCGGCGGCGGTGAAGACGGCCATCGGCCGGCCGGGGTCGCCGGCGAGCAGGTCGCCGGGCTCGGCGTCGGTGGCGGCGAGCAGCTCGCGGCCGCGGCGCCCCCAGCCGGCGAGGTCCCAGAGCCGCCCGGCGAGCTCGACGGCGTCGTCCTCGAGGCGGGCCACCAGCCAGTGGCACGCCTCGGCGCCGCCGAGCGCGCGGTCGGGCGGCGGCAGGTTCGCCGGCCGCAGCCAGACCCCCTCCCGCCACTCGCCGAAGCGGGCGGCGGAGAGGACGCGCCGCAGCTCGGCCCGCTGGGTGGCCCCCCGGCCGCCGCTGACCACCACCGCCACCCGCCAGTCGCCGTCCCAGGAGTGGACCGGCGGCGTGCGCGCCTCGTCCTGGGCCCGCTTGCGGGCCAGCAGCGGGGGCCCGGCGAGGCGGTATCCCGTCTCCACCGGCGACAGCTCGCCCGCGGCCACCATCCGCGAGAGGGCGACGCGGGTGGTGCCGGCGGCGATCCCGAAGCGTTCGCAGAGCCGCACCAGCAGCGCCGCGGGCAGCTCCGGCGGATGATTCGCCATCAGCACCGACGCGACCACCGAGCGGGCGGAGAGGGGACGCAGGCCCAGCTCCGAGGCGATGGCATTACAGTCTTGACTCATCCGTTGTATAAATGTAATATACGGCCCATGGCACGCACCATGCTGCCCGACCCCGAGGTCCTGCGCGACGTCCTCCCCACCGAGCGGCTCAACGCCCGGGGGATGGCCCGTCCTCCGGTGCGCGACGAGTACCGCCGCATCCCCGATGCGCGCAACGCGCTCACCGTCGCCGGGGCGCTGCTCCAGACCGTGGGGCTCGTGGTGGCGGCGGGGTGGGTGGGCACCTGGTGGTCGTACCTCCTGGCCTTCCTCGTGATGGGCCGGGGGCACTGCCAGCTCAACATCCTCGGGCACGAGGCCGCCCACAAGCTGCTCTTCTCGCAGCGGCGGCTGAACGACCTCTGCGGTCGGTGGCTGCTCGGCTATCCCGCGGTGCAGGGCATGCTCAGCTACCGGAGGGCGCACATGGCCCACCACCGTGACGAGATGGGTCCCGACGAGCCCGACGCCGGGCTCTACGCCGGCTACCCGATCGCCCGTGACTCCCTCCGCCGCAAGCTCACCCGCGACCTCCTCCTCGTGTCCGCCACCAAGAACCTGCGCGCGCTCCTGGTCGTCGCCCGCCGGGCCACCGGCGCCGGCCGCGAGGCCCGGCAGGTGCTGGCGGTGCAGCTGGCGCTCTTCGCCGCCGCCTGGGCCTGGGGACGGCCGCTGCTCTACCCGGTCTGCTGGCTGCTCCCCTGGATGAGCCTCTGGAAGGTGTCGAACCGCCTGCGGGCGATCGCCGAGCACGGGGGCATGAGCCGCTCCACCGACCGCCGCCTGACCACCCACGTGGTCCGCCAGAGCCGCCTCGCCCGGTTCCTGCTCGTGCCCTACAACACCGGCTGGCACCTCGCCCACCACGTCGACATCGGCGTGCCCTTCCGCCACCTGCCCCGCTTCCACGAGGAGCTGGTGCGCTCCGGCTGGGTGGTCCCCGAGCTCGAGTACCCCAGCTACCGGGCGCTGTGGCGCCGGCTCGCCTCCGGCGCCCCGCGCGACCGCACCCCCCGCGGCGACCGCCTCGACGCGCGGAGCAGCTTCCTCCCGGGCTGAGCCCGCCAGGCTCAGCCGCGCAGGAGCCCCGCGTAGAGCCGCTCGTGGGCGGCGGCGGTGGCGGCGATGTCGAGGTGGCGCTCGGCGTGCCGGCGGCAGTCGGAGCGGTCGATGGCGGAGCCCACCCGGCGCAGCGCCGCGGTCGCGGCGTCGACGTCGCCGGGGTCGACGAGGAAGCCCGACCGGCCCTCCGCCACCACCTCGCCGAGCCCGCCGCTGCGGTACCCGACCACGGGTGTGCCGGCCGCCTGGGCCTCGGCCGCCGCCAGCCCGAAGGGCTCGGCCCAGCGCGAGGGCGCGATCAGCGCCCGTGCCTGGGCCAGCCGCAGCCACAGCCGCCGGCGCGGCACCGCGCCGCAGAAGCGCACCCCCGGGTGGCCGCTCCACCGCGCCAGGCAGCGGGCCGCGAAGGCGGGGTCGTAGGCGGCGCCGTACACCTCGACCGGCAGCCCCGCGCCCAGCGCGATCCGCACCGCGTCGTCCACGCCCTTCTCGGGGCTCAGCCGCCCGGCGAAGACCGCCGTGTCGCCCGGCCGGGCCGCCCAGCCGATGGCCTCCACCGGCACCCCGTTGGCGAGCACCGCGTCGACCCGGCAGAACGAGCCCCAGGCGCGGGCCTGGAAGGCGGAGACGCAGGCGACGGCGGGGGGCCGCGGCGAGCGCTGCACCCGGTCGAGGGCGGCGGCCATGCCGGGGTCGGGGGGGAGGTGGAGGGTGTGCACCACCGCCGCCCCGGCATCGCCCGCGCGGCGGACGGCGGCGATGTCGAAGGCGTGGTTGTGGAGCACCGCGTAGCCCCGGCCGAGGGCGACCGCGAGCGCCCGGCGGTGGGCGGCGTCGCTCCGGGCGCTGTCCTGGCTGCCACCGTCGCAGCGGTAGGCGCAGCCCTCCAGCTCCGCGGCGTCGACGCCGCTGTCGACCACCGCGACCCCGGGGACGCTCGAGCCCGCGGCGGCGATCACCTCGACCTCGTGGCCGCGGGCGGCGAGCGCCGCGGCGAGGTCGCAGACCAGCGCCTGGGCGCCCCCCATCTGGGGCTCGCGCAGCGGTGCGACGAGCGGGGCGAGCAGCCCGATCCTCACCCCGGCACCCGGCGCCAGGCGAGGTCGCGGGGAGCGTTCCTCCCCAGGACCGTGTAGGGCACCCGGGGCGAGCCCCGGCGCCGGATCTCGTCCACCGCCTCGGGGTGGAAGACGGCGGCCAGCTCGAGCGCCTCCTCCAGGCTGGTGAACTCCATGGCCATCTCCCCGGGGAAGCTGAGGTGGCGGTAGCCCCGCTCGCGCAGCCAGCCGAGGTGGTTGGGCCAGACGATCACCACCAGCCCGCCGGGGGCGGCGACGCGCTCGAGCTCGGTGAGGCCGGCGTCGCCGCCGTGGGCGCGCTCGGGGGTGAAGGCGGAGGCGGTGACCACCAGTTCCGCCGACCCCGAGGGCGCGGGGATGGCGTCGACGAAGCCGGAGCGTACCGCGACGTGGTCGAGGCCCTCGCCGGCGACGCGGCGGCACAGCAGCCGGCGCAGCCCCGCGGCGGGCTCGACGGCGAGCAGCGAGGCGCAGCGCCGGGCCAGGGCGACGGTCAGCCGCCCGCTCCCCGCACCCACCTCGACGGCGCGGGGGACCCGGTCGGGCAGCCAGCCGAGCACCGCGGGGTGCAGGCGCTCGGCGCGGGCGAGGCGGTCGTAGAGCTCGGGCTCGAGGCGGTAGAGGAGCTGCCAGCCCAGGCCGGGGGGCATGCCGGCACCGCCGCCCTCCTCCCAGGCGCCCGGGGCGAGGAAGCGCTCGCGCTCGGCCTCGGTGAGCACCGCGCAGTCGGCGGGGCTGTAACGGTCCGCGAGCGGCACCCCCCGGCGCCCGCCCCCGGCCACCGACATCTAGCCGGCGACCGGGGCGGGGAGCCGCAGCAGCCAGCGGGCCCCGCGCTGGGTGTCGTCGAGCTCCAGGGTGCCGCCGTGGAGCTCGGCGATGGCGGCGCAGAGCGAGAGGCCCAGCCCCGCCCCGCCGGTGTCGCGCCCGCGCGCCGAGTCGGCCCGGGTGAAGCGCTCGAAGACGCGGGGGCGCAGCGCCGGGTCGATGCCCGGCCCGCTGTCGGCGACGGTGAGCACCCAGCCCCCGGCGACCGACTCGCCGTTGAGCTGGATGAGCCCGGTCGCGGGGGTGTAGCGGGCGGCGTTGTCGAGGAGGTTGTCGAGCAGCCGCCGCAGCATGCCGCCGTCGGCGAGCACGGTGCCCCCGGCGGGGGGGATGGAGGTGCGCAGCTCGATGCCGCGGACGCCGAGGGTCGGCTGCCAGCGCGCCGCCGTCTCCTCGAGCAGGTCGG
>JAQBPH010000408.1:0-2783 GCA_028287625.1 Chloroflexota bacterium
GGCTGCGGCCGAGCGCCTCGATGAAGGCCATGCCGCGGGGCGTGCCCAGCCCGGTCACGTCGTCATAGCCGCGCGCGGTGTGCAGCGAGTGGGTCTGCCCCAGGGTCCGCAGCGAGTCGACCAGGCCGCCGGAGGCGTCGAGCCGGTTGGCGTAGTCGACCCGCACCGCCGCCAGCGGCGCCTCCAGGGCGACCACGTCGCGGAGCGCGCCGCTGCCGGCGAGCCGGTAGAGCGCCGGGTTGAGGAAGCCGTGGTGCATGCCCGCGTGCTGGTCGGCGAGCAGCTCCATCGCCGCCACCAGCGGGGCCGCCAGGCTGGTGCCCCCGATCCGGTACTCGCCGTAGCGAACCCCGTCGGGAAAGGTCTGGCTGACCCCGACGATGATCCCGGTGTTGGGGTCGCCGACCATGGCGAGGTCGGGGACCGTCCGCGCCCTCGGGCCTCCGAAGTAGCGCGACAGCGAGTCGGGAACGGCGCGCGACTGGTAGTCCGGCTGCTCGAAGACGCGGCTGGTGCCGCCGCCGCTGCCGTAGAGGAACGACCCCGGCGGTGATGCCCAGGCGCCGTCGACCAGGGTGGTCCGGTCGACGCCCCAACCGGTCTCGAAGACCCGCTCGCCGCCGGCGCCGATGCCCAGGCTGGTGCCTCCGACGCTGGTCACCCACGGCGCCGAGGCGGGGAAGTCGACGGTGCGCGCCCCCCTGCGGGCCACCTGGTCGCCGTTGTCGCCGGAGGCGAAGATCATCCCGATGCCCTCGATGGCGGCCTGCAGGAAGGTGTCGGCGAAGGCCCGGAGCTGGGCCCGCCCCGCGCTCTCGCCGGGGCTCCCCCAGGAGTTGGTGATCACCTGGGCGAGCTCGCCGTCGAGCACCGTGGTGATCGCCTCGTCGAGGGCGACGTTGCTGCAGTCGCGGGCGCCGGCGTAGACGACCCGAGCCCGCGGAGCGAGCAGGTGGACGGCCTCGACGTCGAGGCTCTCCTCCGCGTACCAGCCGCCCGGATCGCAGTGGGCGCCATCCGGGCCGGTGAGTGGCCGGGGCGCGATCTCCGTGAGCTGGTCGCGGCGGAGGGGCGCCAGCCCGCGGCTGCGCGAGTAGAGGTCGACGTCGGCGCGGATGGTGGGGCTGGCGTATGCGTCGGTCACCGCGACCGTCTGGCCGCGCCCGTCGAGCCCCTCCCGCTCGGCGTGCTCGAGACCGTAGACCGAGCGCAGCTGCCCCGCGCTGTAGCCGCAGGGGACGTACGGCGCCACCGCTCCGTAGGCCGGGGGGAGGTCGGTGGCGAGCCGCTCGCCCCACCAGGCGCTGCATGGCGGCGCGTTGACGAGGCCGGCGGGCGCCGCCGCCGCCCCGGCGGTGACGTGGTCGGGGTGGACGGCGGCACCGCCCTCGTCGAGGCCGCTGACCGCGACCACGCCGTGCAGGGCGGGCATCGACGGCGCCGCGGTGGGGCCGCGGAGCACGGTGTCGCCGACGCGATAGCCGGCGAGGCCGGTGCCGAAAGCGGCCCCGACCCGCTCGGCGGTGCCCTCGGCGGCGACGTAGTGGCGGTTGGCGGGGATGGCGACGACCCGCAGCCCCTGCCCGCGCAGCCAGGCGGTCACCGCCTCGACGTCGGAGGGTGCGGGGGCGAAGCGCTCGCGGAACTCGGCGGCGCTGAGATGGTGCCCGTAGTGGGAGCTGCGGGGATCCGAGACCGCCTCGGCGAGCCTGGTGACCTTCTCGGGGTCGCGCCAGGACATGTAGACGGCGATGTCGACCAACTGCGACCCCGGCACCGGCGCCCCGCGCTGCGCGGGCACGGCCCACTCGGGGACGCTGCCGGCCAGGCTCACCCGGGCCTCCGCGGCCGCCGAGGTATGCGAGGCGAGCGCCGCCACGAGGGCGGCGGCGGGGCTCAGCGCCAGCAGACCCACCCCGGCCAGGCGACGCCGACCGATCATCCACCTCCGCCTTCGAGTGCCACCACCACCGGGGCTGAAGGATGGTGGGGCCGCGGCGCCGCTGTCAACAGGCCGCTGCACCGGACTACGCCGCCCCCACGCTGGGTCGACTCTTCCCGAGCACGAGGCGTTGGCTCGTAGCAAGGGCGCAGCCGGCTTGACGAATGACCCGCGGGAGCTCTTTGAGCTGGTGATACGGGCAATGGGGACTGACCGGCAATAGTGCCGTAGGGGACCGGATGGACGGAGCAGCCATGGCGGGCGCGAGGGGTCGGGACGCCAGGGCCGCCGCCGAGCCGCGACCGATCCGAGGAGGGGCATGATCTGCTGCTCCTGAGACCGGGAAGGGAGGAAGGGCGCCCGATCCCCTCCGCGGGCGGGCTCGGTGAGGGACACTGTTGGGACCGTGAGAACCGGCATCCCTCCTCCTGGTGTCACCAGGCAGCGACCCCTCCGCCGCTATCGAGAGAGCGTCTGCTTCCTGGTCGCCCTCGGCCTCTACCTGGTGGCCTGGTCGGTGGTCCGAGGGGGCTATGCCTCCTCCCCCCAGGGCTACCGGCTGCTGGGCGCGCTGGGCGCCGCCGAGGCGGCCTCCCTCGCGCTGCTCTTCTGGCTGCAGCAGACCCGGCTGGTCCGCACCCGCATCCCGTGGATCTCGATCGCCTGGAGGACGCTGCCGGTGTGGGCGGCGGTCGAGGTGATCATCGGCGTCGCCCTCGCCCGCGCCCAGGGCTGAGCAGGGGGGAGGCTGTCAGCGACGAGGGAGCCGACGGCATGGGGGAGGCCCTTCTGCGCGTCAGCGCAGAGAGGCGGGCTCCAGCCCGAACCAGGCTGCGGTGGC
>JAQBPH010000421.1:0-3585 GCA_028287625.1 Chloroflexota bacterium
CGCCGCCCGAGCGAAGCCCGCGCCCCGGCTGCCGTCCGCCACGCCGGCGCCGGCGCCGGCTCCCGCTCCGGCTGCCGCACGCTCCCGGGCCGCCGCGCCGACCGCGGAGACGAGCATGCAGCAGCGCAACTGGCTGCTGCCGCTGATGGTGATCATGATCGGCAGCTTCATGGCCGTGCTCGACACCAGCATCGTCAACGTGGCGATCCCGCGCCTCCAGAACGACTTCGGCGCCTCGACCGACCAGGTGCAGTGGGTGGCGACCGCGTACACCCTGGCCCTCGGCATCGTCACCCCGCTCACCGGCTGGCTCGGCGACCGCTACGGCCTCGACCGCATCCAGAACGTCGCGCTGGTCCTCTTCGTGATCGGCTCGGCGCTGTGCGGCCTCGCCACCAGCCTCAACGTGCTGATCGCCTTCCGGATCTTCCAGGCCATCGGCGGCGGCCTGCTCCCCGCGGTCTCCCAGGCGATGGTCTACCGGATGGTGCCGCGGGAGAAGATCGGGACCGCGATGGGCATCTACGGGTTCGGCGTGGTGGTGGCGCCGGCGATCGGCCCCACCATCGGCGGCTACCTGGTCCAGTACGTCAACTGGCGGCTGATCTTCTACATCAACGTCCCCATCGGCGTGGTCGCGTCGGTGGTCTCCGTCATGCTCCTCCCCCGGTTCCCGAGGATCCCCGGCCAGCGCTTCGACCTCGCCGGGTTCCTGGCCATCGCCGTCGGGCTGTTCTCGCTGCTGCTCGCCCTCTCCGAGGGCGAGACCTGGCACTGGACCTCCTACAGCGTGATGGGTCTGATCGCCGTCGGGATCCTGAGCCTGGCGCTCTTCGTGATCATCGAGCTCTCCGTCGCCGAGCCGATGCTCGACCTGCGCGTCTTCCGCTCGGGGACGTACACGATCTCCTCGCTGCTCGTCGCCATCCTCTCCATCGGTCTCTTCTCCGGGCTCTTCTACATCCCCCTCTTCCTCCAGAACGGCGACCAGATGGGCGCCTTCGACACCGGGCTGCTGCTGCTCGCGCCCGCGGTGGTGACGGTGATCATGATGCCGATCTCGGGATGGCTCTACGACCGCGTCGGCGCCCGCTGGCCGGCGGTGATCGGGCTGGCGGTGGTGGCCTGGAGCTCCTATCTCATGCACTCCATGGGCACCGACACCTCGAGGGGGACGTTCATGATCTGGCTGGCGATCCGCAACCTCGGCACCGGTCTCGCCTTCATGCCGATCATGGCCGGGTCGATCTCGGTGCTCCCGATGCGAATGGTGAGCCGCGCCAGCGCGCTCAACAACATCGTGCTCCGGGTCTCCTCCGCCCTTGGGCTCGCCCTGCTCACCGCGCTGCTCACCGGCCAGCAGGCGCAGCAGCTGATCGACCGGTCGGCGCTGCTCCCCGCCGTCGCCCCCGGCACCCCGATCCAGGGGATCGCGGCCCAGGGCCAGTCGGGGGCCATCGGCCTCGCCAACAACCTCGGGGTGCAGGTCTTCGGCAGCGCCCTCGCCGACCTCTTCCTGCTCCTCGCCGGCCTGACCGCGCTCGGGGTCCTGCTCGCGCTCATGCTCCCCCAGCGCCGCCGGGCGGCCGCCTCGTCCGGCCCCGCCGTCCACGCCGAGGTCTGAGGATCGGCCTGCCCTGGTAGGCTGGGCAAGCATGCCCGCCCCGCCGCCCCGTCCTCCGGGCCAGCCGCCCGGCGCCACCCCCCCGGCACGTCGGCCGCTGTGGCGGTCGTCGCGGTGGTGGCTCCTCGTCGGCGTGGTCCTGATCGCCAACATCCTGATCGCCAACTTCGCCCCCGGCCAGAATTCGGTCCACCGGGTCACCATCCCCTACTCCACCTTCAAGGCCGAGGTGCTGAAGGACAACGTGGTCAGCGTGACCGGCACCGGCGAGGCGATCGACGGCAAGGCGAAGAAGGCGGTCGGTGCCCCCGGGAGCAGCGACAAGTCCGTCGACTTCCACACCGAGCGGCCCGCGTTCGCCAGCGGACCCAACGGCGACAACCTCGAGCTGCTGCTCGAGGAGCACCACGTGCAGGTGAGCGCCAACCCGGCCACCGGCAACAGCCTGCTCACCATCCTGGTCAGCTTCGGCCCGACGCTGCTCTTCCTGGGCCTCTTCCTGCTGCTCATCCGGCGCAGCGCCGGCGCCGGCGGCGCGGGCGGGGTCTTCGGCCTGGGGAAGAGCAAGGCCCGCCTGTACGACCCGGAGCGGCCCCGCACCACCTTCGCCGACGTCGCCGGCATCGAGGAGGCCAAGCAGGAGCTCGAGGAGGTGGTCGACTTCCTCCGCGAGCCGGCCAAGTACCAGCGCCTCGGCGGCACCATCCCCAAGGGCGTGCTCCTGGTGGGGGCGCCCGGCACGGGCAAGACACTGCTCGCGCGGGCCGTCGCCGGCGAGGCCGGGGTGGCCTTCTTCTCCATCTCCGCCTCGGAGTTCGTGGAGATGATCGTCGGCGTCGGCGCCTCGCGGGTCCGCGACCTCTTCGCCAAGGCGCGCGCCGCCGCCCCCTCGATCATCTTCATCGACGAGCTCGACGCCATCGGCCGCAGCCGCGCCTCGGGGATGCGGCTGGGCGGCACCGACGAGCAGGAGCAGACCCTCAACCAGATCCTCACCGAGATGGACGGCTTCGACTCGCGCGAGGGGGTGGTCGTGCTCGCGGCCACCAACCGCGCCGACGTCCTCGACTCCGCGCTGCTGCGGCCGGGTCGCTTCGACCGGCGGGTCATGGTGCAGCCGCCGGACCGGGCGGGGCGGGCCGCCATCCTGCGCATCCACACCCGCGAGGTGCCCCTCGGCCCCGACGTCGACCTCGACGACATCGCCGGCATGACCACCGGGCTGGTGGGCGCCGAGCTGCGCAACCTGGTCAACGAGGCGGCGCTGCTCGCCGCCCGCCTCGGCCACGACGCGGTCACCCGGCAGGACTTCAGCAACGCGCTCGAGAAGATCCTGCTCGGCGCCGCCCGCCACATCATCCTCACCCCCAAGGACCGCGAGCGCACCGCGGTCCACGAGTCGGGGCACGCGCTCCTCGCGCTGCTCATCCCCGGCACCGACCCGGTGCGCAAGGTGTCGATCGTGCCCCGCGGCATGGCGCTGGGGGTCACCGTGCAGAGTCCCGTCGACGACCGCCAGAACTACCCCGAGGACTACCTGCGCTCGCGCATCACCGTCGCCCTCGGTGGCCGTGCCGCCGAGCAGGTGGTGTACGGCCTGGTCACCACCGGCGCCGAGAACGACCTGCGCCAGGTCACCCAGATCGCCCAGCAGATGGTGGCGCGCTGGGGGATGAGCGACCGCGTCGGCCCGCTCAACTTCGGCGACGACAACGAGGCGGGACGGCCCTTCGGCAGCCCCCGCCCCTACAGCGAGGCGACCGCGGAGATCATCGACCTCGAGGTGCGCCAGATCGTCGAGCAGTGCTTCGACCATGCCTGCGCGCTGCTGCGGGAGCACCGCTGGCGCCTCGACGAGCTCACCCGCGCGCTGGTCGACGAGGACTCCATCGACGAGGACCAGGTCCTCCGTATCGCCGGCCTCCGCCGCGACCCCGACGGCACCGTGGTGATCACCGTCG
>JAQBPH010000460.1:0-7097 GCA_028287625.1 Chloroflexota bacterium
CCGTTGGTGCCGAGCTGGACGGTACCGAGGTCGATGCCCGAGGCGTACGTGCTGCCATGCGCGAGCGCGGTACCGGGAGCAGCGACCAGTAGGATACCGGCGGTCAGGCCTACCGCGATCAGACGTCGAGGAATACGAAACTGCATGACTTCCTAACTCCGAATGAAACCATCTCGTGAGCCGGACTGTTTGTCGGCCCAGCGGTCGTCGCGACGCGTCAGCCACCACTACGCCTTCGACGACTGACCGGTTCATTCCGGACAAGTCGTCAACTTTCGCAACGTTGTCTTGCAGATACGCCAGGGCCCTTGGGTGACTGGGCATTCCTGAAATGTGGCCAGAATCGATCTCCGGCCCCCTCGTCGGCCCAGCGATCGTACGCCAGTGGCGATTGAGCCACTTACAGGGTTCGACGCGATACCTGGCTCAGGTCAGACGCAAGAGGCCAACACGGGGATGGCGACGATGTGCCTGCCTCAGCCACCAGCGCGCGAGCAAGTGACAAATGCTCATGGGAGTCGAACGCGTCATGCGGACATCCTACGCGCGTCGCGAAGGACGGTTGCCGCCATCCATCCACCGACGCTGGTGCAGTGGCTGGAGGGTCTCGCCCCACGCCACACTCCAACGAAGGCCTTCATCGTCAGCTGCTCAGCTGTCGCCTCGTCTCGCACCAGTGTAAGAGCGATCGAGTAGATGCGTGCGCCACACTTGTCGTAGAGCAGTTCGATGCCCAATGGCGAGCGCTGGTCAAGGAGTTTCAGGATTTCATCATCCGGGGCTTCCCCCGGGTTCTCAGCGAGCCGGCCGACGGTCGCACCGATTGTGCGTCCAGCCATCCGGCCCGTCCGGGACGCCGTTGCGTCGGTTCGCCAGAATTTCTTACTGATAGCGTGTCGCCTTTGTCTGGAGGACCTGCGTCAGGGGCGGGTTGGGCCTCGTCGTTACGAGCCTCACCCGTGGCAGTAGGGTATCAATATGTATGATAGCATAGATGTAACGTGCGACATCGGTGAGCACTGGGCGGTCCGTCAACGCCTCGAACGTGGCAAATCTTGACTGAGGCAGCTATACGCGCCGAAGCTGCCAGGCCCTCCAACAGGGTGGGCCCCTGAGGGGTGAGCGGCTGGCCATCACCCCGGGTCGTGGGGAAGAGCGGCGGCATCCGCCCGGACGATGACGGTCGATGCAGAGCCGCAGCCGCCGGTAGAGCGAGGCGTCCAGGGGATGTGCCGGTCCTCCCGCCCTTGCCTTGGCGCACCCCGATGTAGGCGCCACGATCGCCGAGGTCGACGATGTCATCGACCTCGACGCTGATCACCTCGGACAAGCGCAGCCCGGCTTCAACTCGCACATTTTCGTCCGCGGCGAAACCGCAGAGCGGAAGGGGCCGCATCCGAGTTATGGATCCTGATTCGTATTCACACCTCTCAGAGGTAGGCCTTACGGCATAGGTGCCGCCGCCCTACTCGTCGCCCTCATCGGGGGTGCGGCTGGTGCTGAAGGCGTTCCCTCGGGTAATAGCAGGCGCGCCTCTGTAGAGAATGGGTTACCAGCCCGGGCTGTCGTTCTCTGTGCCGTTGACACGGTACCGGCCAGTCCTGAGCCGGTAGGTCATGATGGCGGCGGTCTCGCGGACCAGCGCCAGGGTGCATTCGGGACAATGGCAGATGGGATCGGGTTGGCCGTTGTCGACCAAATCCTCGATCCAGATGGTGGCGAGGGCTTCGAGTAGCGGCATGTCAGTTCTCAACGGCGACTACGGGGGTGGGTCTGCCAAGTCAGGATACTGCGGCCTGATGATGGCCAGTAGGGACAGAGGGATGCGCGTGCAGATCGACTGCATACGTGGGTCTTCCTTGGATCTCGCTCGCGACGGGCGTCTCGAGCGCCATATCGTCTCCTTTGCTCGGATTACTCTGTTCTCCATGGAGGACATCGGCCTGTCGTCTGAGGTCCAGACCGAGCCCGAATCAGGTCGCCGATCGATAGCAGCGACGCTACCAGGCGCTACTTAGCCCACTCTTCCCGCCGACTGAGCGCTGGCTGTCTGTCAGGAGAGTCCGGCTCCCGTCGGAGGCGTGAGGCCGATTGCCAGGGCGATCATGTCTTCGAGCGCCCCATCGCGGCCGGCCTGCAGCTCTGCCTCGAAGCGCTCGTTCCCGAGCGCCGCACGGATCGTTAGCATATCGTCGCTGACCAAGTTCGGGTCCATGGCGGCTCCGCCGGCACCGAGCCGCTCGACGGCGCCGAGCAGCTGGGCGGCTCGACGGGCGTCGCCCGACATGAGCGCCAGTACGGCGAATGCGTGGAACAAGCGGGCGAGTTCCACCTCCGACCCTGAGCCGCGTAAGCGCGTCATGGCCTCACAGGCTGCTGCTGCGGCGCCCGTGAGGTCGCCTTGGCGGGCGGTGACCCGCACGAGGGCGACACGAACCACGTCCCCACCCCAGAAGTCGTCTTCGGACAGTCGCAGCAGCGACTGACGGAACGCGTCTTCAGCCTGGGCATAGTCGCCCTTCGCCTCCCAGGCGAATCCCAGGTAGGCGAGTGCCCAGCCCTCGCCGACGCCGTGCCCGGCCGTACGGCAGAGACGCAGTCCCTCCTCGGCGAGCTCGGCCGCGCGGTCCGCGTTGCGCTGCACGATGGCCGCGCGAGCCAGGATCACGAGCTGCCATTGGATGCCGTGGGCGTCGCCGAGCGCGCGGTACCGCTCGAGGCTCTCCTCGGTCAGGGCGACCCCCGTCTCGACGTCGCCCAGTAGCTGCTTCAACATGCCCGCCAGGCACGTCGAGAGCGCCAGTCCCCAGGGGTCGTCGAGCTCCCGGAACCGTGGCAGCGCCGACATCGTCAAGGTGAGAGCCCGTTGATAGTCGCCCTGACGCCACGTGAAGAGCGCAACGGTCAAGGTCGTGTGCGCCAGCAGGCGGCTCGGGATCTGAGCGGGGTCCAGGAGGATGGGCTCCAGCCACCTTTGGCCCTCCTCGAAGCGCCCGCGTTGCATGAGATACCAACGGAGGGCGTGGGCGAGCCGCAACCCGCGCTCCCGATCGCGGCGCTGGACCAGCGCCCAATCCAACGCCGATGCAAGGTTGCCGTGGTCGCGGGTGAGGCGGTCGAACCAGCCGGTCTGGACGGCGCTGGCTGGGAGTCGCTCGCCCGGCATCGTCTCCGCGAAGGCCAGGAAGTACTCGAGATGGTGGTCCCGGGTCGCCTCGACCTCGCCTGCGCCATGAAGCCGCTCCATCGCGAATTCGCGGACGGTGTCGAGCATGCTGTAGCGCGAGGAACCATCCTCCGGCTCGGCCCGCACCAGTGACTGGTCGACGAGCTCCGTGAGCGCGTCGAGCACACGCTCCGCGGGAAGATCGGTGTCGCACGCGACTCTCTCTGCCCCCTCGAGGGTCCAACCTCCCGAGAACGTCGCCAGGCGACGAAGAGCCAGTCGAGCCGAGTTGGACAGCAGGTCATGGCTCCACTCCATCGTCGACCGCAGCGTTCGATGACGGCGAGCGGCAGCGTCGCTGCCGCCAACGAGCAACGGTAGGCGCGCGTCCAGACGGGCGGCGAGCTGTGACACGGTCACGACTCGCACGCGCGCCGCCGCCAGCTCCATCGCCAGCGGGATGCCCTCGAGCCGCCGGCAGACTTCCGCGACGTGCCGGGCATTGTCGGGCCGCAGCTCGAAGCCCGGCTGAGCGGCGCGGCACCGGTCGACAAACAGCTGGACGGCCTCCGAGCTCGCGATCTCGCCGGTTTGGAATGACGCATCAGTGCCCGGGATCGAGAGCGGCGGGACCCGCCACAGGACCTCGCCGAAGAGACCGAGGGGCTGACGGCTGGTGGCGATGATCCGGAGCTTGGAACAGCGCTCGAGGAGCTCAGCGGCCAGTGCCGCGACCCCTGACCGGACGTGCTCGCAGGTGTCCAGCATCAGCAGCGCGTTCGAGTCCTGAAGGGCCGACGCCAGCACGTCGGTGAGAGGGACTCCGAGCGGCGGCGACAGCTTCATACTCGCGACCAGCGCACCGGCAACGAGGCACGGATCGTGGTGGTTGCCCAGCTGGACCAGCCATGCGCTCCCGACGCCATCAAGCGCACGGGCGACCTCGATGGCGAGCCTCGTCTTTCCGACGCCGCCCGGACCGAGGAGCGTGACGAGCCGTTCGCCGGCGAGCAACCGAAGCAGCTCGGCGATCTCGGCGTCGCGCCCCACGAACCGGCTGACCGGCGTGGGGAGGAGCGCCGGGTCGGCACGGAGGGCGGTGGCCTCTGATCCGGTCTGGACGTCGACCCTCACGGCGGGGGCGATCTCTCCAGACAGGACCCCCCTATAGGCCTCAACGGTTCGCGGGTCCGGCGTCGTGTTCAACTCGCGCTTGTACGTCGCGCATAGCCGCTCGTAGTGCGCGATCGCCTGGTGACGGCGGCCCGCCAGGCCGAGCAGCTCGAGGAGTTCACCCTGTGCCTCCTCGTTCAGGGGCTCGATGCCAACGACGCGCTGGAGGGCCTCGATCGCCGGCTCGAGGCTTCCAGATGCACGTTCCAGCGCGCCGACGCGGCGCAGCAGGCGTATCAGCGTGGCCCGGGCACGATCGGCGCGCTCGATCGCCCACTCCTCGTAGCGCTCGTCGGGAAGGAGCTCGCCGGTGTGCAATGCGATGGCCCGTCGACAACGCGCAGCGTCGGGCGTGTGAAGCGCAGTCGCTGACGCATCCTCGAACAGCTCGAGGTCGATCTCCACATCTGCTGGTCGCGCCAGAATGATCATCTCGTTGCGAAACTGAAGGAACCGTGGTTGGGCTCTCCGGCCGAGTCCGAGCTCGAGCGCTCGCCGGGCTCGGTAGAGCGTGTGGTGCAGGTTCTGCGACGCCGACGAGGCGTCGAAGTCCGGCCACAGATGGGCTTGGATCTGCTCCCGATGCATGCTGTGGCGCTCCGCGAGCGCGAGCAGCTTCACGAGCCGGCTGACCTTGCGGCGGTGCCACTCGCCTTCCTCGACGAGCCTGCCATCGACCCACACCGCGAACGAGCCGAGCAACTGGACTCGCAGCGCAGGCGTGCGGGCCCCAGCGCTCACACCGGGGTCCTGTGGCTCCGGCGCGTCCGTCGCGCTGCGCTCGATCTCCACCTCGTGCACCGGCACGCGCCAAGTCTCCGCCGCGGCGGCGTTGAGAGCCCGAACGCGCTTTCGTATATTGTACGGCGCTGATCACTCCCTCGCCAGCCACGGCGTCATGGGCAACCGCCAGCATCCGCTCGCCGTCGGGGGTCAGACGCACATGGTGGCTGGAAGCAGGCGCTCCAACTCAACTCAAATTAATCAGCGAAGTCTGAGGCATGTCGCCACCACTACACACCCCTGCTATGCTTCACCCGCAAGGTAGAGAGACCACCGCACGAGTCTCCGCCAGAGTCAGGGCGCCCCACTCGGCGAACCCGACCGCGAGCGTCAGTGGGATACGGACGTGACCGGTCACCACGCCCACGGCTCGCATCACGTCGACTTCGACGTCATGGGCGCGCTGCTCGCCCGAAGCGCCGACCTCGAGGCGCCTTGGTTCGCCGACGCGGCAAGCTGGCTGCGCGATCTGCTCGGGCGGCCCGACGGAGTCGACCGCGTCGTAGACGCCGGCTCTGGCGCCGGCGGCATGGCCCTCGCCCTCGCCCTCGCCTTCCCCAGCGCCGAGGTGGTAGCCGTCGACACCGCGCCGGCGCTCCTGGAGCTCACCGTCGACCGTGCCCGCCGGGCGGGCGTCGGAGATCGCATCCGCCCCGTCCTCGCCGACCTCACCGATCGTGTCCCCGGGGTGGAAGGCGCGGCTCTGGCCTGGGCCTCGGCCGCCGTGCACCACGTCGGCGACCAGCGAACCGCCATCACGAACCTGGCAGCCTGCCTCACTCCCGGGGGCCTGGTCGCCCTCGCGGAGGGCGGGCTCCCGGCGCGGCATCTGCCCAGCGACATCGGAACCGGCCGGCCCGGTCTCGAGGCTCGGCTTGACGCGGCGCAGGAGACCTGGTTCGCGGCGATGCGCAGTGAGCTGCCCGGTGCCGTACGCCACCGGGATGACTGGCCACGCATGCTCGTGGACGCAGGGCTGGATCACGTCGCCACCCGCACGTTCCTCATCGAGCGGCGTGCGCCGCTGGGCGATCAGGAGCGTGGGCACGTCCGCGACGTCTTCGCGAGCCGAGCCGAGCACGCCGACCTGCTCGACACCGAGGATCGCGCGCTGCTCGACACGCTGCTCGACGATGACCACGCTGAGGGCATCCTCCGCCGTCCCGATGTGTTCCTGCTCGCGGCGCGCAGTATCCACGTGGGGCGGCGGCGCGGCCAGTGCACCTGACGATCGCGCACAAGAGCTGTTCAAGATGAAGCAGGCTCTATCCCTCGACTCAGAGGAGGAGGGTGAGC
The DNA here is from genome assembly GCA_028287625.1 of Chloroflexota bacterium. GTDB lineage: Bacteria > Chloroflexota > Dormibacteria > Aeolococcales > Aeolococcaceae > CF-96. Next base: position 6,419 of record JAQBPH010000460.1, read on the forward strand.
GGGAGACGAGACTCGACTCGCGACAAACTGCTTGGGAAGTATGAGTGCGTATTTGAATACAGACCGATCGGCAAGCACATTACGTGAGCCGTCTCGGCCGCTGGCGATCCCAGGCCGCTGAGGCGGGGCTGCCGGTCGCCATCGAGCGCGCGGTCTTGTCCGGGCCCGCCTGGAAAGCAGGCGCTCTACCAGCTGAACGACTTTGCCTCCAGGCGCGGGCGGTGCTCCGCCCCTCATCCTCCCCGGCAAGGCGGCCTACCTCCATGCCAGGCTGTGTTGCGTGGGCGTCGCTTCGATCTCTCAGATCAACCGTCTTGGCGACCGCCTACGGAAGGGGCTCACCACACAGGACGATCTCCAGGCGCTGGCCGCTTACGAACGTTCATTTGAGCCTGCGCTCGCCCACGCGATGGAGTTGGTCCGCTCGGTGACCGACCGTGAGCTCGCCAGCCGACCCGAGAAAAGCGTTCGTTCGATCGTCCGCAAGCTGCGTCGGGAGAAGACAAGGCTGTCCAAGATGCAGGACTTGGCCCGGCTTCCGCGTTGTGGTCGAGGACATCAGAGATCAAGAGGAGCTCCTGGCTGCCATCCTGGCCACTCCCGGAGATTGGACGCTAATCGACCGCAGATCTGAGCCCGTCCACGGGTACCGAGCGGTCCATCTAATCCTCCAAGAGGA
>JAQBPH010000462.1:0-5414 GCA_028287625.1 Chloroflexota bacterium
GGGCGCGGAGGCCTTCGGCCGTCCGCCGCGCCCCGACTCATCGGCCGCCTCGTGGCCGGACGGTTTCGTCCTTGGGCTGTGCCGGGCGGCCCTCAGCTTTCGCCTCCACCCGCGCGTGCCGTCCGCCCCTCCCGTCAGCCGCAGATCACAGCTCGCATGGGCCGAGAGACACGGCCGGGTGGATGAGCGCTCTCAGCACCTGTGAGCCGGGATCGACGGCGTGTCGCTCCCCGCGTCCGGGCTTGCGACTACAACGACGGAGGCCCCGCGCGAAGCTCTCTCTTCAGCACCTTGCCGGTGGCGTTGCGGGGGAGCGACTCCAGGAAGGTGACGTCGCGCGGCACCTTGTACCGGGCCAGCCGGTCGCGCACGTAGCGGCGCACCGTCGCCTCGTCGAGCGGTGCGCCGTCGCGGCGCACCACGTAGGCGGCGAGGCGCTGGCCGAACTCGTCGTCGGGGACGCCGACCACGGCGCAGTCGGCGATCGCGGGATGGCCGTTGAGCAGGTCCTCCACCTCGGCGGGGAAGACGTTCTCGCCGCCGGAGATGATCATGTCGTCGTCGCGCCCCTCGACGAAGAGGAGGCCGTCCTCGGTGAAGCGCCCCACGTCGCCGGTGCTGACCAGGGTGCCGACCCGCTCCTTGTCGTCCCCGCTGGTGTAGCCCTCGAAGACCATGCCGTTGCTCACGAAGATGCGGCCGACGTGCTCGGGGGGCAGCTCGTGGCCGTGCTCGTCGAGGATCTTCACGATCGTGCCCCGGGGGGGCCGGCCGGCGGTGCCGGGATGGGAGCGCAGCTCGGCGGGGGTGGCGATCGCCGCCCAGGCCACCTCGGTGGAGCCGTAGAGGTTGTAGAGGACGTCGCCGAACTCGTCCATGAACCGCAGCGCCAGCGGGCCGGGCAGCGCCGAGCCGCTCACCGCCACCACCCGCAGCGACGCCGGCCTGCGGCTGCTGCGCAGGTGCTCGGGGAGCTCGAGGATGCGCTTCAGCATCACCGGCACCGCGATCAGCGCGTGGGCGCGGTGCTGCGAGAGCGCCGCGAGGGTGGCGGCGGGGTCGAAGCGACGCTGCAGCACCACGGTGGACGACAGCAGCGTGCCCAGCAGCAGGTTGGAGAACCCCCAGGTGTGGAAGAGCGGCGCCGCGATCACCGTGGTCTGCCGGGCGCGCAGGGGGATGCGCGAGAGGATGGCGATGGCGGGGTCGATTCCCCCGACCGCTCCTGCCCGCGACGCGCCCCGGGGAGCGCCGGTGGTGCCCGAGGTGAGAAGGGTGAGGCGGCCGGGCCGTGAGGGCGGGGCCACGGCCTCGCCGTCGTGGCGCTCGGCGAGGCGGTCGAGCGTGGGCGTGGTCCGCGGCGGCTCGGTGTCGTGCCAGGCGACGAAGCGCCTCCGCCGGCGGGTGCCGTCGCGGAGCAGCTCGGTGAACTCCTCGTCGTGGATGACCACCCGCGCCCTCTCGCCGCGCATCACCGCGGCGAGCTGCGGTCCCGCGAAGGCGGTGTTGAGCAGCACGGCGTCGGCGCCGAGCTTGGAGACCGCCACCAGCGCCTCGACGAAGCCGCGGTGGTTGCGGCAGAGCAGCGCCACCTGGTCGCCCTCGCCGACGCCCGCCTCCTGCAGGCCACGGGCGATGGCGCCGGTGCGCCGGTCGAGCCCGGCGAAGGTGACGGCGCCGTTGTCGTCGACGATCGCCGGCTCGTCGGGATGAAGGGCCGCCGCGGTGGCGTAGCCGGCGGCCGGGGTGAAGCCCCAGCGCACCAGCGAGAGCAGCGCGGCGACGAGGCGGTCGGGTCGCCGGGGCCGCACGACTCCCGCCTCGGTGAGCACCCGGACCGCGTCGAGCTGGCCGGCGACGGCGCGCACCCGGCGGTCGGGCCGGAGCAGCCGGGAGATGGCCCCGGCTCCGGGGAGCGAGCGCTCCCGGCCCGTGTCGCGAGGCTCCTCGGTCTCCATGGGACTCAGGATCATGCGCCTGCGGAACCGCAGATCGTGGCATGCTCGGAGACATGGCCCCAGCGGCGGACGGACCGCGGTCGCGCTCCCGCATCCGCCGTCCCCCGGCGCGCAGAGCCGCGCCGCCGCCACCGCCTCCCGAGCCGCCGTCCGTCCAGGAGGCCGTCGCCGGCCTGCTGCGGCTGCCCCGGGCGGTGCTCGACCTGGTGAACGCCCAGGCCACCGTCCGCCGCGCCCTCGAGGTGCCGGCGCGCATCGAGCGCCTCGCGGTCGCGCTGGAGCGGGCCGCGGCCCTGCTCGAGGTGCTGGTGACCGAGGTCGACCCCCAGCGCATCCGCGACACCGTGGCGCGGCTCGACCGCCTCGCCGCCTCGGCGGAGAAGGCCGCGGCGATGATCGACCGGCTCGAGGTCGAGGTCGACGTCGAGCGCCTGGGCGAGACCATCACCCGGGTCTCCCGGCTCAGCGCCACCGCCGAGGACGTGGCCGTCAGCCTCAGCGACGCGGTGGGCGGGCGGCTCTCCCAGACCCTGACGATGCTCGACCGCCTGCTCGCCGTCGCCGAGGAGATGAACCGCAACATCCGGCAGATCGAGGGCCTGCTCGAGGGGGTGCGCGGCGTGGTCGGCGCGCCGCTCCACAACCTGCCCCTGCCCAGCCTGCTGCGCCGGGTGCTCCGCGATCCCACAGCCGGTCCCGAGGCGGACTGAGCTCAGCGTTCCCGCGTCCTCGCCTCGACCTCGTCCACGAGCTCCCCGATCCAGCCGGCCAGCTCCCCCGGGTGGGTGAGGGGCAGCCAGTGCTCGGCGTCGACGGTGCGCCGCCGCAGCTCCGGGGCCCAGCGGTCGAGGTCGTCGAAGAGCCGGGGGGAGACGTAGTGGTCGCGGCGCGCCACCACCAGCTGCACCGGCGCGTGGGCGACGGCGTCGGGGCGGGGGCGGCCCAGCCGCCGCATGTTGCGGCGGTAGAGGCCGAGGCCGTGGACGGCGTCCGCGGCCAGGGTCGGCGCCGGATGGCCGGCGTCGAGGGGCACGCCCTCGACCCGGCGCAGGATGCCCGCCCAGCGGGGGGCCACCACCGCCCGCCAGGCGAGCTCCGGGAGCAGGGGGGCCCGGAAGGCGGCGATGTACCAGGAGCGGCGGGCCTGCCCGGCGAGCGCCGCCAGCGCCCGCGGGGTCGGCCGGCGCACCCGTGCCCGCATCCAGTGGCCGGCATGGTCGAGGGAGGGACCGCTGATCGACGTGAACGAGAGCACCCGCCCGCGCAGCCGCGGCGTGGTCACCACCTCCCAGCCGGCGATCGAGCCCCAGTCGTGGCCCACCAGGTGCACCGCCCGCCCCGACACGACGGTGTCGAGCACGGCGGCGCAGTCGTCGACGAGGAGGTCGAGGTCGTAGCCGTCGGTGCCCTCCGGCGCGGTCGAGGCACCGGCGCCGCGCATGTCGTAGGCGACGACGTGGAAGCGCTCGGCGAGGCGGCGGGCGACCCCCTCCCAGACCGCCCTGGTATCGGGGTAGCCGTGGAGCAGCAGCACCGCCGGTGCCGACCGGTCGCCGAGCTCGGCCACGGCCAGCCGCACCCCGGCGGAGTCGACCTCCGTCAGCCGGAAGCCGGACAGGGCGCCGTCCATCGTCGCGGAACGTACCATCGCGGCCGTGATGTCATCCCGTCTCCTGCTGGCGCGTCTCGCGGGGCCGATGGCGCGGCGTCCGGGGCGCATCGCCGCGCTCGCCGTCCTGGTCTGCCTGCTGGGGGCCGCCGGGTTCGCGCGCTGGTCGGTCGACGCCGGGTCCGGCCTGCTGGTGGGCCGGAGCTCGGCGGCGCAGCAGGTGAACGACCGCTTCACCGACCAGTTCGGCGCCGACCCGATGGTGCTGGTGCTCGCCGCCCGGCAGCCGGGTGCCTTCTACGTCGAGCAGAACAACCTGCTCAAGCTGGTCGCGCTGGAGACCGACGTCGCCAGGAACACGAACGTCGCCTCCGTCCTCGGCCCGGGGACGGTGGTGGAGGCGGCCCAGCGCGCCGCCCAGAACCAGATCCAGAAGACCGTCCAGCAGTACAACCAGTACGTCTACGACCGCGCCCTGCTGGCGCTGGTGTCGGGGGCGGGCGGCGACCCGTCGAAGATCGACGCCGCCACCCTGCAGAGGTTCGAGTCCGACGCCCGCCAGGCGGCCACCCTCGCCCTCGCCGAGCTGGTCAGCGACCTGGTCAAGGCCGCCGGCGCCGCCGACGCCGCCCGCACCGCCTTCAACGCCTCGCCCGCCGCGCAGGCGCCCGGCGCCCGCATCGTCGACGCCGGCGAGCAGGTGGCCCAGCAGGCGGCCGCGGCCGTCCCCGTGCCCCCGACCTTCGTCCAGTACCTCTCCGGGGGCGGCAGCTCGGCGCAGGGCGCGGCCGCCGGCGGTGACGCCGCCCACCAGGCCTTCGTCACCATCAGCGCCGCCTACGGCGACTGCTACCAGGCCACCGCCCAGGCGCTCGGCCACACCCCCAGCTGCCAGAGCTTCCTCGCCCGGCTGCTCCTCGACCTCCCCGGCTGTCCCACCGTGGCCGAGTTCAGGGCCGCGCCCGCCGGGGCGGTGCAGCCCTTCTGCCCGCCGAAGGTGCAGTGGGCGGCGGTGCTGCCGGCGCCGAAGCAGGGGCAGCCCTCCTACGCGGTCATCACCGTCCGGCTCACCCGCGCCGCCGCCGCCGACCCCAGGGCGGTGGAGGCGGTGCGCAGCTGCATCCGCGCCGACCTCGACAGCGGCGGCCAGCACTGCTCCAGCACCAGGCCCTCGGCGGCGCGGGTGCAGGCGCTCCAGCAGGTGGGCAGGCTGCTGCTCACCGAGTGCGGCGCCAGCCCCGACCGGCAGCCCCAGGTCACCGGCTGCCCCTACCTCGGCTCCACCCTGGCCGGGGCGCCGCTGCTCGCCCGCGGGGTCGCCACCTCCATCACCCACCAGCTGGAGGTGATCTTCCCGGTGGCGCTGCTGGTGATGCTGCTGCTGCTGCTCGGCGCCCGCCGGGTGCGCGGCCGGCTGTGGGCGCTGCCCGCGGCGGTGGCGGCGGCGCTGCTCACCTTCGGGCTCACCCTGTCCACCGGCACCCCGCTCACCCCGGCGGTGCTGGCCGGCGTGCCCGTGCTGGTCGGACTCGGCGTAGACTACGCCGTCCAGCTGCTCTCGCGCTTCACCGAGGAACGGGGGCGCGGGCTCGACCTCGAGGACGCCCTGCGCGCCACCCTCTCGAGCAGCGGCCACGCGACCCTGATCGCGGCGCTGGCGATGGTGGGCGGTCTCGGCGTCCTCGCCCTGCTCGCCGGTGTCGACCTGGGTCCGCTGGTGGCGGTGCCGCTGGTCGCCGAGTTCGCCCTCGTGGTGCTGGTCGGGGTCGCCGCCGCCTGGCTGGCGGCGCTGCTCATCGCCCTGCCCGCGGCGGCCTGGGCGGAACGCCGCCGGCCCGCGCCACCCT
>JAQBPH010000473.1:0-3674 GCA_028287625.1 Chloroflexota bacterium
TCGAGTGCGGCGGCGGCGCGGTGCTCGGCCTGCACCAGGATGACGAACCGGCGGCGACGGCGCCGCTGCGGGTGGAGCTGACTCTGGTCTCTCCCGAGCCCCTCACGCTCGCCGGCTGGCTCGCCGAGGCGGGCGTCCCCCAGACCGAGGCGATCGTCGACGAGGGGGATCTCCACGCCCGCCCTCCGGATCGCGTCGGCGGCTGACCTCCCGCCTCGGTGGGATGACATTCTCCACAGGCCTTGCGCCGCGGCTATACTCCGTCCGATTCCCGACCCGGGCCCAAATCCGCTCGACGTCCACCGTGCGAGCCCGCCGGGAACCTCGCGTGGGCGGCCGGCCGGCCACTCGGGGGGAGCCCTGCCGGAGCCGAATCGGAGCGTACTCAATGCACGCACCGACGACGGTGTCGTCTCGCGACGACGGTGACCGGCGCCGCGATGCGGTTCCCTGGGGGGCCATCCGGCAGCCGGAGAACCTTGACCCCAGCGTCCCCGGGGTGGCCCGTGGCCACGTCGCGCTCGCCGCCGACCTCGCCATGCGCCCCATCATCAGCTTCCACGGGGTCAACAAGACCTACCCCAACGGGACCGTGGCGCTGCGTGATGTCAACCTGGGCATCAACGAGCGCGACTTCGTGTTCCTGGTGGGCGCGAGCGGCGCCGGCAAGTCGACGCTGGTGCGGCTGCTCATCCGCGAGGAGGCGGCGAGCAGCGGGCGCATCTTCGTCAACGGCACCGAGCTGACCAACCTGCCCAGGCGGCGCCTGCCCCGGCTGCGCCGCGGCATCGGCATCGTCTTCCAGGACTACAAGCTTCTGCCCCGCCAGACGGTGGCGCAGAACGTGGCCTTCGCCCTCCAGGTCACCCACCCCGGCCAGCGCCACCTCAAGGCCAAGGTCGAGGAGGCACTCTGGATCGTCGGCCTCGAGGACAAGATCAGCAAGTTCCCCGACGAGCTCAGCGGAGGCGAGCAGCAGCGCGTGGCCATCGCCCGTGCGCTCGTCCACAAGCCGCGCATCTTCCTCGCCGACGAGCCCACCGGGAACCTCGACCCCGACACCTCCTGGGGCATCGTGCAGCTGCTGCTGCAGATCAACCACCGCGGCACGACGGTGGTCATGGCCACCCACAACCGCGAGGTCGTCGACCTGGTGCGCCGTCGGGTCATTGCCATCGAGGGCGGGCGGGTGGTGCGCGACGAGCAGGAGGGGCAGTACCTCAAGGACGGCGAGGCGACGATCGGATGATCGGCCTGGTCAACAGCCTGCGCTTCGCCCTGGTCAGCGCCGGCCAGAACTTCTATCGCAACCTGGCGGTGTCGCTCGCGGCGGTGTTCACCATGGGGCTGATCCTGCTCATGGTCGGCGGCACCCTGCTCGGCACCCACATGCTCGACCAGGTGCTCACCACCGAGCAGGCGCGGGCGAGCAACATCAAGGTCTATCTCGAGGACGGGGTGTCGCTGGCCTCGATCGAGAACCTCCGCCGCCATCTCGCCGCCGACCCCCGGGTGGCCGGCGTCCACTTCGAGAGCAAGGACGACGCCGCCAGGGAGGCGGCCTCGCAGAAGGAGCTGGGCGACTCGCTGAAGGTGCTCGGCAGCAACCCGCTGCCGGCCTCGCTCAACCTCGACCTCCACCGTCTCGGCGACCTGCCCGGGATCGACCGCATGGTGCGCCTGAACGCCGTGGTCGCCCACGACACCCATCCCACCGACTACAACCCCGACGTCATCCACAAGCTGCAGGGTCTGATCGTGGCCATGCAGCTGATCGCCCTGGTGATCGGCGTGGTGCTCGCGGTGATCAGCGTGGTGATCATCATGAACACCATCCGCACCGCGGTGTACGTCCGCCGGCGAGAGATCGAGATCATGAAGCTGGTGGGCGCCACCGACTGGTTCGTGCGCGTGCCCTTCATCCTCGAGGGGGTCTTCGGCGGGGTGCTGGCCGCGCTGGTCGCGAGCGTGGTGATCGGCGCCTCCTACAAGCCGGCGGTGACCAACCTGCGCTCCACGCTGTTCATCTTCCCGCTGACGTATGACGGCTCCTACCTGGGGGTCCTCATCGCTCTGCTGCTCGCCGCCGGAGTGGGCCTCGGCGCCTTCGGCAGCTACCTGGGGGTCCGCCGCTTCCTGACCGCCTAAGCAACGTTCCCGCTCACGTCCCACCACATCACGGCTCTTCCGCCAGGAGAGATCCCCGCCATGCCCCAGCCGACCCCGCGGCGCCGCGGTCTCCGTGCCGCCACCGTCTGCCTGCTCGCCGCCGTGCCCGCCCTGCTGCTGGGCACCTCGCAGACCCACGCCGACCAGATCAGCGACCGGCAGCACCAGAGGGACCAGGTCGGCGGCCTCATCGGGCACCTCAAGGAGAACATCGCCGTCCTCCACACCCGCGAGGGACAGCTGCGCGCGGTCATCGCCCGGCTCGACGGCCAGATCGCCGCGCAGCAGCAGGCGGTGAGCACCGCCCAGGCCACCCTCGCCCGGCTCGCCGCCGACCTGGTCGCCGCCCAGCAGAGGCTCCAGGAGGCCCGCGACCGGCTCGCCGCCGACCGCGCGATCCTCGCCCACGAGGTGGTGGCGATCTACAAGCTGGGCACCAACAACGCCATCAACAACCTGCTGAGCAGCGAGAACTTCGCCCAGTTCTGGCAGCGCTACATCAACCTGCGGCGGGTCGCCGGCGGCCAGCACGACGTGGTCACGAAGGTGCACGGCGAGGCCGACGCGGTCGACGCCCTGGTGACGCGGATCAGCTCCGACAGGGACACCCAGACCCGGGTCACCGCCGAGCTCGCGGCCCAGGAGCGGCAGCTGGAGGCGACCCGGTCGCAGCGGGGCGCGGAGCAGGCGGCGCTCGCCGTGGTCGAGGCCGACGACCAGCGGCAGCTCGCCCTCGCCGAGCAGAGCGCCCGCGAGCTCGACGCCCAGATCGTCGCCCTCAAGAGGGCCCAGGACGAGGCCAGGCGGCGCGCCGGCGGCAGCGGGCGCTTCCTCTGGCCGCTCACCGGCGAGATCACCCAGGGCTTCGGCTGCACCCCCTACCCGTTCGAGCCGTACGACTCCAGCTGCCCCGGGCGCCACTTCCACAGCGGCCTCGACATCGCCACCGTCTACGGCACCCCGGTGGTCGCCACCGACAGCGGCGTCGCCTACGACTTCCCCAGCTCGTACGGCTACGGGAACCACGTGATCATGGTCCACGGCAACGGCTGGGTCTCGATCTACGGGCACCTCAGCCGCTTCGGGGTGAGCAACGGCGACGCCGTCCACGCCGGCCAGGTGATCGGCTACGAGGGCAGCACCGGCAACTCGACCGGCCCCCACCTCCACTTCGAAATCCGCTTCAACGACGTCCCGCGCAATCCCCTACAGTACCTGCCGTGATCCCGACGCCCCCACCGGGCGGCGCACCGACCGGTTCTGAGGGCGCTGGCCCGGTCGCGCCACGGCCGCCCATGAGCTGGGGGCCGGTGCCGCCGTCCTCCGATCGTGGTGCCCCGCCGTCACGGCGGCCGCACCGCCTGCCCGCCGCGCTGATGGCGCTGAGCGTGCTGGCGGCCTGCTACCTGACCGGGCTGGCGGTCAACAACCTCTCCGGCACCCGCGCCGCCGGCCTGATCGACGCGGTCTTCCCCCGCCTCGGTCACAACCGGGTGGACACCGCC
>JAQBPH010000487.1:0-15894 GCA_028287625.1 Chloroflexota bacterium
AGCTGCGCGGCGAGATGCAGATCATCTTTCAGGATCCCTACGCGTCGCTCAACCCGCGGCTGCCGGTGGGCGACATCATCGGCGAGGGCCTGCGCAACATGGGAGTGCGCAACCGGGACGAGCGCGAGCAGCGGGTCAGCGACATGCTCGAGCGGGTGGGACTGCGCAAGTACTACATCAACCGCTATCCGCACGAGTTCAGCGGCGGCCAGCGGCAGCGCATCGGCATCGCCCGCGCGCTGGTGCTGCGGCCCCGGTTCGTGGTCGCCGACGAGCCGGTGTCGGCGCTCGACGTCTCCATCCAGTCCCAGGTGCTCAACCTGCTCAAGGACCTGCAGGAGGAGCTCGGGCTCACCTACCTGTTCATCTCCCACAACCTGCAGGTGGTGCAGCACGTCAGCGACCGCGTCGGCGTCATGTACCTGGGCAAGCTGGTCGAGCTCGCCCCCGCCGCCGACCTCTACCGCTCGCCCAAGCACCCCTACACCCAGGCCCTGCTCAGCGCCATCCCGCTGCCCGACCCGCGCCGCAGGCGCGAGCGGATCCTGCTGCGCGGCGACGTGCCCTCGCCCATCGACCCGCCGAAGGGCTGCCGCTTCCACACCCGCTGCCCGATCGCCCAGCAGGTCTGCCGCGAGGTCGAGCCCGTGTTCGAGCCCAAGGGCGACCCCGCCCATCTCGCCGCCTGCCACTACTCGGGCAGCAGCCAGGCGGAGGAGCTGGCCCGCAAGGTGGCCATCCAGGCCGACTGATGGCGACGGTGACGCCGCGTCCGCTGGTGCTCGTGCCCGGCGCATGCCTGGGCGGCTGGGCCTGGGCGGACGTCGCCCGGCGGCTGCGGGCACTCGGCCACGACGTGTACCCGGTGACCCTCACCGGGCTCGGCGAGCGGGCGCACCTGGCCCGGCCGGACACCGACCTCGAGACCCACATCGCCGACGTGGTCAACCTCCTCGACCACGAGGACCTGCACGGCGCCGTGCTGGTGGGGCACAGCTACGCCGGCATCGTGGTGACCGGTGTGGCCGACCGCCGGCCGGAGCGGCTGGAGGCGGTGGTCTACCTCGACACCGGGCCGGTCCCCGACGGGATGGCGCTGCACGACCTGATGCCCCCCGAGCTCCGCGAGCGGCAGCGCCGTGCCGTCGACGAGCAGGGCGACGGCTGGCGCTGGCCGGTGCCCGACCGCGACACCCTCACCACCGGCATCTACGGGAGCACCAGCGGGCTCTCGGACGAGCTGCTGCGTCTCGTGGAGGAACGGGCCACCCCGCAGCCGTACGCGACCTTCACCACTCCGCTGCGGCTGCGGGCGGCCCAGCCCCCGGGCGTGCGCCGCGTCGCCATCCTCTGCAGCGCAGGCGGGATGAGCCTGGAGCTGCTCCGCGACCTCATGCGGCAGGGCGACCCCCGCGCCGCGCTCTTCGCCGGGCCCAGCTGGGAGCTGCACGAGCTCCCCACCGGCCACTGGGCCATGCTCTCCCTCCCCGGCCCGCTCGCCGAGCTGCTCCACGGCATCGCCGCCGGCGCCGGCTGAGACCGCTACGACGATCTCGGCAACGCCGACCACGACGTCAACCGCCGCCGCTGACCAGGAGGCGAGGATGCCCACGAAGTATCCGATCAGCCCGCGAGTCGCCGCTCTGGAGAACGGGATTGGCACGTTCTGGCACGACATCGAGGAGGACGGGGCGCCGCTGGTGGAGCCGATCGAGGCCGAGCCGGGATGGTCTCTGCTGACCTTCCTCTGGCGAGATCGCGATGGAGACACCCGAAACGTGTTCATCGTCGGAGGGCCCGGCCACTGGAGCATCCGCGAGGACGTGATGCGCCAGGTCCAGGGATCCGACGTGTGGTTCAGGACATACCGCGTACGCTCGGACTTTCGAGGCTCCTACCGCCTGTCGCCGAACGACTCCCTGGTGGATCTCGACGATGTCGAGGACGAGGATTGGCCGGCGCGCTCGGCGAGCTTCCAGCCGGATCCGCTGAATCCGCGTCGCCTCGTCTGGCCGAGGGATCCGGAGGATCCCAGCGACCGGGACGAGGTGCGCTCCGTGGTCGAGCTCCCCGATGCGCCGCCACAGCCGTGGTTCGAGCCCCGGCCCGGAGTCCCGTCGGGCACCGTCGAGATGCACCGGATCCGGAGCAGGATCCTCGACAGCGAGCGCCGGGTGTGGGTCTACACTCCGCCCGGCTACGCGGCGGGGCGCGAGCCATGCGGGGTGGTGCTGCTCTTCGACGGCTCCATGTGGGCGCACACCATGCCGATCGCGCCGACCCTGGACAACCTGCTGGCCGAGGGCAAGGCCCCGCCGGTCGTCGCGGTGATGGTGGGCAACGTGAACCGCAATGTGGAGCTGCCCTGCCATCAGCCGTTCGTGGACTTTCTGACGAGCGAACTCGTGCCCTGGGTGCGGGAGCGCTGGCGCGTCAGCGAGGACCCGGCGCGTGTGATCGCGGCCGGCCAGAGCTACGGCGGGCTGGCATCAGCCTTCGCGGCCCTCCGGGCCCCGGATGTCTTCGGGAACGTGCTCGGACAATCGACGTCCTGCTTCTGGAAGGACAGGAGCGACTTCGACCTCGAGTCCGAGTGGCTGACCCGCGAGTTCGTGCGCTGCCCAAGGGTCCCGATCCGCCTCCATCTGGAGGCTGGCCTGATCGAGACAGGGCGCCACTCCATCCTCGGCAAGAACCGCCATCTCCGCGATGTGCTCCGACTCAAGGGCTACGAGCTGACCTACCACGAGTTCAACGGCGGCCACGACTACCTGTGTTGGCGTGGCGGCCTCGCCGACGGGCTGATCGCGCTGACTGCGGGTTGGCCGAAGGCTGGGAACGACATGGGCCGGGACGGCGAGTCAGGATCCGCAGGCGAGCCGTAGCGAGGTGATGTCCATCATGTCGGTTCTTCGTGCTCGCCTGCCGTCCGATCAGCGAGGTCGCTGGCGATACCACGGACCAGCTCGGCGAGCTCAGCGCCCCGCACCGCACGGGGCCCGGAGGCGCTCGAAGAAGTGAGACTCGACATCCTGCGCTCGGACCTCATCAGTGGCCTCGTCGAGGGCGGCGCACTCCGCTCACCCGGGTGGCGGCGTGCCTTCGAGCGTGTGCGTCGCGAGGTGTTCGTGCCCCGTTTCTGGTCTGAGACCAACGAGGGGTGGGGGCTGGTCGACGGTTCCTGGCCCGAGTGGGCCGAGATGGTCTACAGCGACAGGTTGCTCGTGCTTCGCTTGGACGGCGATGAGCCGTGCAGTTCCTCGTCGATGCCCTCGGTCATGGCCACGATGCTCGAAGCCTTGGCCGTCCGCGATGACGACACCGTCCTGGAGATCGGCACGGGCAGCGGCTACAACGCCGCCCTGCTCTGCGAGCGTCTCGGCTCGAACCGCATCACCACCATCGACTGCGACACCGAGCTGGTGGAGGCGGCTCGGCGACGACTCTCCGGTCATGGGTACGAGCCCACAGTGGCCGCCGGCGACGGCTTCTTCGGGTATGCGCCGCACGCCCCATACGACCGGATCATTGCCACCTGCCGTGTGCGCCAAGTCCCGCGGGCATGGATCACGCAGACCCGTGCCGGGGGTCTCATCCTGGCCATGCTCCCATACGCGATGGCGCAGCTCACCGTCGGCCAGGACGGCTCTGCCGAGGGGCGCTTCCACCCCTTCCCGTTCGGCTTCATGGATATGCGGGGCCACCGGCCGCGGCAACTGTCGAGGTCGGAGCTGCTCGCCCTGGTCGACGAGGCTGGTGAGACCCGACCGTACGGGCACCCTGCGCTGGTGAGGGAGGAAAAGGGGCGAGAGGCGTACCCCTTCCTCACTCGGCTTGTGATCTTTGGCCATCGGGCCGACGTGCAGGTCGATGGCAGCCGGTACCTCGTCGTCGATCTCTGGGACTCCTCGTGGAGCCTGTACGACTACGAGAAGGAGACGGTGACCGAAGGCGGCCCGCGCCGACTCTGGGACATCGAGGTGGGGCTGTACGACGCCTGGTGCTCGTGGGGACGTCCTCCACGCGAACGCTTCGGTCTGACCGTGCCGGCCGACGGTGGCCCGCAGGAGGTCTGGCTCGACGACCCGCGGTCGGAGCATCGCTGGACCCTGGCAGGATGGGAGCCAGAGTGAGGTTCGGGTCGCCGTCCTCGTACCGTCCTTGCGCCGCCAGGCGCCGGCAGTCCTGGTCCACGCGCTCGACCCCGAAGAGCGGGTGTCCTGCGCTACCAGTCCGCCCAGGAGGAGCGCTGAGGGCGGGCTCCGGCAGTGCCATCCGGGTCCTCCATGTCACCGGTGGACGATCGTGCGGGGACGGTGGGCAGACCGGCGGCCACCCAGGCGTGAACGCCCCCCACCACATCGGTCGCGTGGACCAACCCGAGCTGCTGCAGCATGGCCGCGGCGAGGCTCGAGGCAAAGCCCTCCGAGCAGATGACAATGACCAGCTGAAGCGGGCCCCCCAGCTGTGGGTGCCGCCAGGGCGACGAGGGGTCGAACCTCCACTCCAGGACGTTGCGCTCGATGACGACGGCGCCGGGGATACCACCCTCGGCGCAGCGTTGCGCGTGCGGGCGGATGTCGACGAGCAGGGCGCCGTCGCGCAGGGCTCGGGCCGCCACCGCCGGCTCCAGCCGTACAAGACCGACGCGCGCCTGCGCCACCAGCCGTTCCACGGCGCTCATCGTTCCCCCTCGACCGCCCCAAGGCTCCTCTCCGCGGTGCCGCCGGGGAGCAGGGGGACGTCGTGGTGGCGCACGGGGAGCCCGGGCGGGGAGTATGCGTGGATGCTGGTGGCGGGGACGTCACCCAGGTTGCTGACCTGGTGAATCAGCGAGGGGCCGAGCTCCACGATGGAGCCGCGGCGGCGCGCGGCGCTCGATGTGCTGCGCAGATCCGGCAGGTGGACCTCCTCGACGAGCTCGCCGTCAACCACGATCAGGGCACCGTTGGCGCCGCCGTGGTCGTGGTGAGCGATGTGCTGCCCGGGCCACCAGCCGATCAGCCACACCTCGACGGTGCGGTCGAGGAGCAGCCGGTGGTAGCGGCGCTCCAGGGGATCATGACGCACCAGACCTCGCCAGAGATGCGGTCGCACCGCCAGCTCCGCCACGACCCGGGAGAGCTGGCCGGTGGAGAGTACAGGCGTCCGGGTGGGGAGCTCGGTCAGCCAGTCCAGACCGCTCTCCAGAGACTCGATCACCATGAATGATCCTCGACACCAACGCTGCGGAGCGCCGCGCCGGAGCGCGTCGCGCGACATCAGACAGGGTCTGTCGCGCGCGTCGACACGCCGCCGTGCCTACTCTGCAGAGGTCGACGGGGCGGTCGCGAGTCAGTGTCGAGGCGGGGGCACGCATGAGCCGTTCCGTTGTGACGTGGGGCGGCAGGACCGGTGGTGGCCCCCGTTCTGAGTTAATGTTGATTATCTGGATCTACATAGTCAAGTACTGCGAACCACGACGCTGACTCGGCGGATGGCTGGCCTTCTCCCCAGAGGGCCGCGCCCTCATCACCACCGACCGGGGACCTCGAACCGCCCGTAGGAGGGCTGCCATACGTAGTAAGATTGCCATACGTATGGTGGCCCGCTACTCTGAATGGCATGCACAAGACGACCATCTACCTCGCCGACGATCTCGTGGCTGGCCTGGCCGATCTTGCCGCCCGAACGGGGAAACCACAGGCCGAGCTGGTTCGACGCGCCATCGCAGACCTTCTGGAGGCCAACAAGCGGCCTCCGCTCAGTTGGATTGGTATGGCTGACAGCCCGCCACCTCCGGGCTACCCTGCCGACCCAAGCGAAGCCCAAGACTGGCTGAAGCAGCGTTGGAGCGAGCATCTCGACCGCAAGGCTGGCGGGGATGCGCAGAAGGAAGCAAGCTAGTTTGCCCACCTTCGACACATCAGCAGTGCTGGCTCTCTCCTCGTCGAGCGATACGAACCACCACGCTGCGGCGATGTTCGCCAGCACGCAGACCAAACCGCTCGTTCTCCCCGCAGAGATCCTCGCAGAGGTCACATTCATGTTGGACAGTCGCGCCCAGCGTGCCGTGACCATCGCGTTTCTCTGGAGCATCGCACACTACGAGATGGCCCTGGATTCGCGAACCCACCTACGCCTACCTCGCATCATCGAGCTTCTCCGTCGCTACGCCGACTCGACGAGCATGGACTTCGCCGACGCTGCGGTCATCGCGTGTGCCGAGCAGAACGACAGGCAGGTGTTCACCTTCGACCACCGTGACTTCGGCCCCGCAGCACGCGAAGGGCTCATCACCATCATTCCGTGAGGTCCATCTGGAGCGGGAAGCTCATATGGATGCAGTACAGCACCTTATGGACTCAATTGCAGATTGCACCGTTGTAGACCTGGCGCAGGGTGGACGGACGCCTGGACCTCGTAGGCAGGCATGAAGCCGATGCCATTGAAGCCATTCTTGAAGACGTTGCCCCTCGTCCGGTACCAGATGTCGTTGTCGCCAGCATGAGGGTCGCCGTGCTCCCAGCAGCTGAACCAGGAATGCGATGCCTGCAGGATGCCGGTTACGGGGCTGTCATAGTGCGGGCCCCTATGCACCTCCACGCCGGGGGTGTTGTCGCAGTGCAGCCTTTGGTCGTCGCTGAGCACGCCGCAACTCCCGGTAGGCGGCAGAGCGACGGGCGCCCTGGCCGTTCCCCGACCAGGGACTCCTGTCGGCAATGCGGACGCAGATGGGCTGGCGTGGGGGGATGCCGTCGACGTCGGACCGGAGGTCAGATTGAGAAGCCTCCCCACGACAACCGGGGAAACCGCCAGGACGAGAGGCATCAGGAACTTCACGACGACTGGCGAGACGGCCACGACGAGAGCCATCAGGAGCTTGACATGCCACGGTCGGAGCTTCCTTTGCCGGCGTGCGTCGGTGGGCCGGTCCGGCCGTCGGCGACTGGGCTTGCGGGCTGCTGGCGGAGTGGGGGTCACCATTCTCGAGGTCGTTCTCTCGAGGACCTGCCGTCCTCGTAGGCGGTGCCACCATATGACGTTCGAGCCCCGGTGAACCTACGCGATCGTCCGCGTGGATCCGCAGCACCACGTACGTGTGCACACTCGAGCTCGAGTTGAGCTCGCACTCCAGCAGCCCCCACGTATTTCGCCGGACGGCTGTCGCGGGGCATGACTCCCGTAGACGGTCGCCCGCTCGGGAGCCCGTCGGAAGGTCCAGTGGGGGCTGACAGCCCCGTGTGGGCGGCGACGTGGTCGCCAGCGAGGTGGCGGTTGCCCATCTCCCGCCATCCTCGCATGCGTGCCGGCGGATCTCTCAGCAGTCCCGCTCGGAGCCGACCAGCAGGTCGACCAGGAGACCGAGCAGGCCATCATGTCGGTCATCGCACTCTCGGCGGTGGTCGTCCCGATGGTCACGATCGCGATGGCGGTCGCCGCCGTGGTGAGCGGTCGCGGCCTGGGCCGTCGGTACGGTGATCGCCGCGGCCACCGGTGTGACGGTGGCCGCACCCCCGATGATGGTCGAGGCGAGCGGAACCGCCGTCAGCAGCGCCGCCAGCGCAAGGCGTGCACGTCCATGGCCATGCCGTCTCTCTGTCATCGCAAGCCTCCTCGTTCAGTCAACGCCGGTATTGGGTGCGATTCGCAGCGTCTCAGGATCGTGTGGTCACCGGTTGGCTTTCGACAGCGTTCCGTCAGGTGCAGAGCCTGCGCCCGCAGTGCCGACTCCAGGCGCAGGTAGCTGTCGGCGGTACGAGCTGCCTCATCGACGTCTCGCCGCAGGTGAGACAGGCGTTCGTACCGACGGATGTTCGCGTTCTCGATCTGGTCGAAGCTCAACATGTCCCAGGCCAGCCTGGTTCCTCTCCATCCGTCGTTGTCGATATCCATGCCAGCTTCTCCATGACGTTCCCTCCCTCGCCGACGATCAGTCGAGTGTGCGCTCTCCCTCGCGGCATGTCTGTGCAGTCCAGCACACAACAACCAAGGATTGGTGCTGCTCCAGAGGAGGCCTCACGCCAAGCACCACCGAGCCTGACGGCTGCACGGACCCGCTCCGCGGCCTCAGTTGAGGCGACCTCTCAGCGCACCTCGGCGGCGACGCGGATGCCGAGGGCGACGAGCACGGTGCCGCTCACCGCGTCGATGGCGCGGCGCACCCGCGGGCGCCGGAGCTGCCCGGCCGCCGAGGCCGCGACCAGCGCATAGCCGCAGATCCAGAGCGTGCCCACCGCGGTGAAGAGGCCGCCGAGCGCCAGCGTCTCGGCGGCCGCCGCCGGCCCGGGCACCACGAACTGGGGGATCAGGCTGGTGAAGAGCACCGCGATCTTGGGGTTGAGCAGGTTGCAGAGCAGCCCCTGCAGGTAGGGGCCGCCCGTGGGGAGCGGGAGGCGGCGGGCGGCTGGGGGCTTCGCCGCCGGCGCCGGCTCGGGCCGCCGCAGCGAAAGCAGCGCCCTGAGCCCGAGGAGCACCAGGTAGGCGGCGCCGGCCAGCCGCACCGCGGTGAAGGCGACGGCGGAGGTCTCCAGCAGCGCGGCGATGCCCACCACCGACGCCGCCGTCCAGAGCACCAGCCCGCTCTCCACCCCGACCGCGCTGAGCAGGGCGGCGCGCCGGCCGCCGCGCAGCGCGCTGCGGGTCACCAGCGCCATGTCCGGTCCCGGGGTCACGCAGATCACCGCGGCGACGGCGACGAATCCGAGCAGGTGGGGCATCCGCCGATTATCGGCGGACCGCTCGGTCCCCGGTCTCGGGCTCCCAGCCGGCGAGCGGCCAGCGGTCCTCGGCCTGCGGGTGGTCGAGCCACACCTCCTGACGGCCGCCATCGGCGGGGACGCTGAGGCCGAGGCGCTCGCGTCCGGGCCGGCCCAGGTTGCGCCAGCGCGCGTAGAGCGCCAGCTCCTGCTCCCAGAGCCGCCGGGGTCCACCCTGGGTGACGGTCGACGCGCCGTAGTCGAAGCGCACCCAGGAGAGATCCCAGAGATCGACGAGGCCGTGCTGCTCGCCCTCGAGATCCACATCCTCGTCGAATGCGAAGAGGACGAGCTGCTCCAGCAGAAAGTACGGCGAGCGCCCGTCGGTCTCCTCGGTGATCGCAGGATCGCCGAACGCCACCGTCTCCCCGTCCTGCCTGACCAGGGCGCGCAGCTCGGCGGCGGGTGGCCGCCGGCGCCAGTGGCCCTGCATGCGCATGAAGGCGAACGGGAAGGGGTGAAACCGGCCGTGGGCGGAGCCGTCGTCGTCAACTCGGAGCTGCGCCATCCCGTGGGGCAGCATCACCAGCACCAGGCCGCCGGGACGCGTCTGCGTGATCCAGGAGCGGGGCACCTGGCGGACCGCGCAGGTGGCGATGATCCGATCGTACGGAGCCCCGGACGCGTAACCGTCGAAGCCGTCGCCGGTGACGACCGTCGGCGTGTAGCCCGTCGCGCCCAGCCGTGACCGTGCAGCGTCGGCCAGCTCGGCATCGCAGTCGATGGTGGTCACATTGGGGCCAGCCAGCTCGCAGAGGAGGGCCGCGTTGTAGCCACTGCCGGTGCCGATCTCCAGGACCCTGTGTCCCGGCTGGAGGTCGGCGGCGACGAGAATCTCGGCCATCACCGAGGGCATGGAAGAGGAGCTGCGGCGCTGAGGGTCGGCCTCATCGCGCCGGATGAAGAGGGCCTCGTCGCGGTAGACGAGGTCGAGCCAGCGCTGGTGCTGCTCAGGCTGGGAGCCATCGAGCAGCTCCCAGCCCTGCTCCGCGTCCGGAACCCAGAAGCGGGGCACGAAGAGGTGCCGCGGAACCCGCTCGAAGGCCGCGCAGCAAGCGGCGCCGACGCCACTGCGGTCGAGTTCTCGGACGAGCCTCTGACGAGCTCGTCGTACCTCCGAGGAGTCACCCGTATGAACGGTCATCCCTTCTTCTTGAAGTCGTCCCAACGCTTCTTGTCGACACCTGGAAGGGAGCCGTTCTTGTCCCGCTTCTCCTTCGCCGCCTCATCCTTCTTCTCTTTGTCTGCCTTGTCATTGTCCGCCATCACCGCGCCCTCCCGCATATGCAGTGCTTTACCTGTGAGATCCATGCAGCCCCCGCTCACCGGCGAGCGCCAGCGCGTCGCCGGCACGGCTCGTGCCCTCAACGACCTCACCCTGTTGGGGAGCGCCCGCGCGAGGTTCACCGTCCCGTAGCAGCGGTCGTCGATGCGTGCCACCTCACCCAGCGGCCCGCATCTGTTCACGCTCGAGCGCCGACAGCAGTTCGGCACGCATCGACGGATGCAGCTCGGCCAGGTCGAACAGCGCGTCGAGCTGCGCTTGTGTCGGGTTGACGTCGAGCACGTCATCGTCATCGATCACGTGGCCGTTGTCGTTGATGTGCAGCCACCCCCGACGCTCCAGTGCTGCCCCGGCGCCACCGGCGCCCACACGGATGCGGAGCTGGGCTGCGATGCGATCCGCAATCGCGAGGTGCTGGAAGTCGGGGCACGGGAAGTAACGGCCCTCAGGTGACAGCCATCCGCCGCCAGGATGTCCCGGGATGGCATTGCCGATGCCCGGACAGGCGCGTCGGTAATGCTTCTTCTGGAGTACGGCGAGCCGCCGCGGTGACAGGGGTTCGCCCGGCCGCTGCGATGCTCTCGCCGCACCACGGGCAGGTTCGGCTCTCTAGACCGAACCCTCCGCGGCTCCCGTCGTGAGTCTCATCGGAGCAACCGATGCTGCTGGGGGGATTGAGGCACGGTCGGCGCGCCCTGGCGGGGTTCTCTCCGCAGGGGTCGGCATCACAGCTCCGCGAGCCGGTCGCCGAGGGCGCGGACCGCCCGGTGGTCACGATGCTCGCGCAGGTCGTCGCCGTAGAGCGTCCTGATCCGCCGGATGTTCTCCCCCGATCCCAGCGCGACGGCCAGCGTCAGCGTCTCACCGGCACAGCCCGCGCCCTCGACGATCTCACCCTGCTGAACAAGCGCCCGCGCGAGGTTCGCCAGCGGGTAGACGCGGGTCTGACGCCGTTCGTCCGCGTACTGCCCGAGCACCGAGCGGAGGACGTCGACGGCCTCCGGTCTCTCGAAGCGCACCAGGTTCGCGGCGTCGTTGGCGCGCAGCCTGACGGCATCGAACCTTCCGTGTCCGATCCAGAGGGGATCGTCACCCGTACGGCGGGAGAGAGCTCCCTCGCCGAGCTCGATGCTTCGCCGCGAGCCCGGCTCGTCACCGTCGCACGCCTGAATCTCGGACGATGCCGCGGCGACGTACGCCGTCGTGGTCAGCGACCCGCTGGTCGCCGCCAGCCGCCGCGCCTCGTCGAGCATCTGCAGCGCCTCGGTGAGCGGGCCGTTGCCGTATGCGGTGGTCAGGCGAGCGGTGCGCGATGCGACCACGTATGACCAGGTGGCCAGGACGTACGCGGTCAGCTCGGGGTTGTCCGCCGCCTGCGCCGCGGTGAGCGCCGTCCTCATGTGGTCCTCGGCACCCCCAGGGTCCTGGAGGTCGCGGAAGGTCATCCGTCCGGCGAGCGCCGCCATCGCGCCGATGAGGGTGAGGATGCGCGGGCGCAGCGCGGGCGAGGTGGGTCGCAGCTCATCGAGGAGGCGGATCTGCCAGGCCACGTGGGGGAGCAGCTCCGGGGCGGGGACGTGGTTCCAGGCCCGGCGGCAGGCCGCCCCGATCCGCTCCAACCCCTCGACGGCCAGGGCGTCGACGCGACGCGTGGTGAGCACGTCGCCGAGCCGGTCGAGGTGGTTGGCGGTCACCGCGACGGGCAGGGCGATGCCCAGGGCGAGAAAGGTGCGGCGGTCCATGACCTTGATCACGTGCTCCGATCGAATCCATCGTGCCACGACCGCGATCTCGATGCGATCCTCGGCCAGGCCGACGATGGCCCCTGGCGGCGGCCACCTCGAGGGGTCGGACCAGGTCCAGCGGTCCGTCCCCGAGCCGGACGCCTCGGCCAGGCGCAGCGAGACCCTCCGAACCCCGGGGCCGACCACACGACGAGCTCGTCGGCGCTCGCGCCCCTGGGGCCGCCAGTTCGTCGCCGCAGGACGTGGCGCACCTAACCCAGCCGCAGCCAGTGGTGGCAGTGCGAGCCGTGCCACCAAGCCAACACGTTGAACGCGTGAGGGCCTTGGCGGCGGCTGCACACGGCTCATCGGGCGCGTGCAGCGGAGGCAGACGCCCTCGGCGACAGACGACCACGAGCGCGCCATCTCCCGACGGAGCCGGCTCGACGTCCTCCGGCCGCGCGAACAGGACCGGCAGGTCGCCGCGACGGTGCGACGTCCCAGGGCAGTCAGGGATGCATCTGGGCAGGTGCCGGAAGGCGGACGGCGCCGACAGTGTGCCAATCCCAGTGCCGTTCGGGACCGTCCTGGATAATAAGGCTGACCGTGCTGATCTGGATTTGGCATTCCCCTGGATGCGGCCCGAGAGCCGCAACGATCGGTGCCATGGCCTGGTCTGAGGTGCTGTAGCAGACGGTAACGTGGGGAACCCAGCGAGGCGAAGTGGGGTGCGACTCATGGCCACCGGTCACGGCCCGTGTTGCTGCTTGCACCGCGTTATGGATAGGCGTCAGTGCCCGCTTGGGCCTCACGGCGAGCATGATGGCCTCGGGGTGGTAGAGGATGCCGCCGACGGTGACGGTAATGGCGGGAGTTTTGGAGAGCAACGCCGAAGCTACCTTGATCATCTGCCGCAGCTGGTCTTCGGAGAAGTGATCGGATGGCCCGGCGAGCAGTGTGGTCATGTGCAGCCGTTCGAGTGGCGTCATGTGTAGCCCGGGGAAGCGCGCCAGCCGTTGCTGGGCATCTTGCGCCATATCTACGACCGGCGGGTGATCTTTCATGATCATGTGCCAGTAGACAGTGCCTTCGCCTGGCCGGGGTTCTGCTCTGTTGTGCCAGCGGTCGATCATCTGTGCTGGCAACGTTGTCATCCGACCTCCCTGGCAGCGTGTCGTGGTAGCGCGTTGGCGTTGAAGTCGCTGATTTGCTGCCGCAGGCTGGATGCGATCGGGCTGCGGGCGTAGCGGCCACTGGAGAGGCGGTGGTCAAGCTCAGCAAGCCAGCGGGTGACGGTGGCGATGCGGAATTCGGGAGGCATCGCGAGCATGGGCGTTACTTGTTCGACTGCTCCGTCGAGTGAGTCTTTGAGCAGGTGCGTGATGGCTGCGCCGATCCGCACCTGTGCCCATGTACCAGGGATGTGCGGATCTCCGGTTGCCCAGCCTTGATCAGCCGTCATCGCTGCCCGCAGCGCGCCGTCGGTGTCGCCAGTACGCAGCGCGACAGATAGCGCGAACATCGCTTGCCGTTCCGCAGGAAAGGACCAGAGCGAGATTCCTGTGTCTGCGCCAGGTAGGGCGTCGGCGATCCTTTCGGCGCGGGCGAGTGCGGTCTTGGCCCGGGAGCCGTCGCCAAGCAGAGCTGCGGAGTTGGCCTCGTAGTAGGAGAGTTGCACGCTCATTGGACTGACTGGGCCGCATGCGAAGCCCTGCTGGGCGAGGTCTGCGGCTTCTGCATATTTCTGCTGCCATCGGGCTGTCTTAGCGAGCGCGTAGCAGGCTTTTGCCGGGCTGGTTTCGGCTTCTTGCATACCGAGTAAGGCGGCACTGCCATAGTGATGGGCGGTCTGGTCCTGGCCGAGGTCGCCGAGCAGGACGCTTGCGTGTGCGAGGAGGTCGCTGTCGATTCGGATCAGGTCGCGGGTCTGTCGAAGCCGCTGCTTGCCGCTGCGCAGGAGTGTTTGCGTCTTGCGGTGGAGTTGGAGCACGTCGGCGAGGACCCGGCGAGCTGTGACCTGGGTGTGCATGTCGGCGAGGACGACGGTCGCCTGCTCGATATGCTCGATCGCCTCGTCGCTGGTATTGGTCGAAGTAATCCAGGCCGTCAGGCTCGCCACGTCGTCAGACACCGAGATCCGCGCCCTGGCCAGCTGCAGCGCCTGGCCATGCTCGCGCTCGGCTAGTAGCAGCCCGAATTGGGCGCGGACCTGCTCGGGTGCTCGCGCTAGCGCCACATCGAGCATCTCTTGCATTACTGGCCGCGGTCCAACATCGGGCCGTGCTCTCCAGTAGGCGACAGTCCGGACGGCGACGCCCAGGTGCTCGGCGAAGGCCTCGTTGGTCATGCGTAGCGCTTGGCGCAGGGTGTCAGCGCGACCGCCTGTCCACGAGGCCACGACATTCATCTCTCATGTCCTAACCGGTTTGGGCCAGGTTGCACCATGGTTGCATCGTGCGTTCATGGCTGTGAGGCCTGCGCCGCGCCATCCTGAATGCATGACCGAGAGCCGATCGGCGACGGTGGCGATAGCTGGGCGTTTGGCGCCTGGTGATGCATCACGGGGCTTGTTCCTCGGCTGGGAGACGGGCAAGCAGGCTGGCTACCGCCGTGTCGGCTGCGGCCAAGTCTCGCTTGCTGCGTCGCAGGACGGCCTGGAGGTCGGCCAGCAGCATGGCGAGGTCCTCCCGCCGCGCCGCAGCTCGAGGACCGCCTCGCGGCGCACCTGTGCGAGGTCAGCCGTGAGTGCTCGTAGATCGTCGATAGCCTCGGACGCGGCCTTGGCGCGCTCCACGGGATCGTCGATGACTGCCAGCTCTGCGAGCGAGCGGGGCGGTGGATTCTCGGCCACACCGCGAGACTATAGCCCGGGGTCTTGCTTGGCGCGGGAGCGCAGGATGCTGGCCCCGGCGGCAGTAGACCGGGGTAAAGCTGCCGCCCCAACACTCTGCACCGGCATACCGGCCACCGAACGCACCGCTGGTGCGATCGCGAAAGGAGCGTGGATGCACAGCTCGAGCGCGACCACATCCCCGATGACGACCACATCCGCGCCGGAAGGCGGCACCGTGGTGCTGGGCTCCCGGATCCGGGTGCGGGACTCCGAGGGCGAGTATGAGCACACGGTCGTCGCCCGGGCCACGGTCGACGCCCCGCCGGGGTGCGTCTCCGTGGACTCACCCGTCGGCAGGGCGCTGCTCGGATGCGGGCCGGGTGACCAGGTGCAGGTCCAGACCCCCGGCGGCATCCGTCATCTGACGGTCCTCAACACGGCTCCGCCGTTGCCATCGCCTCCGAGGAGCGCTCGCACGTGCGTGGGATGAAGACGAAGCTGCTCAGGGCGATGGCCGCCGAGGACAAGCGGAGGGAACGAGACGAGAAGCGAGAGGAGCGGCGTCGGCAACGGCTGCACCGCCATCGCGAATGCCAGGATGCCACGAGCACGGCGCAGCCCGGTCGCCAGGTGGGCGACGACCCCGACGCGGTTCAGAGGTGACGTCCGACAACCAGCGCGCTCGCCGGCTGCGCGCTCAGTTCGTCAGCGCCCTGCTCCGGGGAGGCGTTCTCTCCTCACGCGAGTGGCCGCCTGGGTTCGGCGAGGGCCTTCTCCCTCCCCGAGCACCGGTCAGTCCCCGCCCTCGGTGACGCCCGCGGCGGCGAGCCGCGCCAGCGCCCCCCGGACGTGCTCCACGGTCACCCCGGCTCCGCCGAGAAGGTGCGAGGCGAGGCCGTCGACCTCCAGCACCAGGCCGACCAGCATGGTGCCGGTGGTGACCACGGTCAGCTGGGTGCGCAGCGCCTCCTCGAAGGCCATCTCGATCACCCGCTTCAGCCGCGTGGTGGGCACGGCGCCGCCGATGGTCTGGTAGCGCGCCGAGGGGCGGGCGGGGGCGGCCTCGATGCCGGCGCGGATGGCGGCCGCGTCCAGCCCCAGCTCGCCGAGAGCGCGGGCGCCGAGGCAGCCCTCGACGCCGAGCACCCCCAGGAGCAGGTGCTCGGTCCCGAGGTGGCCGGCCCGGGCGCGCTCCGCCTCGTCGTAGGCGACCGTCAGCGCACGCTTGGCCTCGGTGGAGAGCCGCTCGAACCTCTGCACCCCAGCATCATGCGCCCCGGCCGATGGCCGCGCTCTCGCCGCTCGACGGGGCGG